>QMUF01000105.1 GCA_003663525.1 Thermococci archaeon
CAGCAATTGCAAAGCTCTTCCTAGCCAAACATCCAGTGATCTCAGTAAATGGTAACGTGGCAGCCCTTGTTCCTAAGGAAACCATAGAGCTAGCAAAAGCCCTGGGTGCGAAATTGGAAATAAACCTTTTCTACAGAACAAAGGAGAGAGTCAAAGCAATAGCAGATGAATTGAGAAAACACGATCCTAATGTAAAGCTTCTCGGCATAAACCCCACCAAGAGGATTCCAAAGCTGGAAAGTGAGAGGGGTAAGGTCGATGAAGAGGGTATATGGAAAGCGGATGTCGTAGTTGTCCCCCTTGAAGATGGCGATAGGACTGAAGCATTGGTTGCCATGGGCAAATTCGTGATAACCATTGACCTCAACCCCCTCTCCAGAAGCGCAAGGATGGCCGATATAACAATAGTTGACAACATTGTTAGAGCCTACCCCAGAATGACTGAACTTGCCAAAGAAATGAAAAAACTCTCAAGAGAAGAGCTTGAAAAAATAATAAGCGAATACGACAACGGTCAGATTTTAAGTGAGATACTCCTACATATAAATTCCAGACTAGAAAAATTATCTCAAGAAGGGATTTGGAGGAAAAAAGAACTCCCACTTTAGCTTTTTTCACTTTTTTCTACAAGCACTCTTAAGCTTAAGATAAGCTCATTCTCATCTTTAGCATGCGAAAGTAATAATGGCACCCTTTCTCTTTCGGCTATTTTTACTGCAAGCTCATCAAGTTTCTTCACACCATGAAGAACAACTACTGCAGGTTTCAGACCTTGGACTCTTATCGCTATCATTGGGCTTCTCCCAGTGGTTACCTTTGTGAATATCAAAGCTCTTTCTGTAGTCCACCCGTAGAGTTTTAGGAATTCATCGCTGCTCATCTCGAGTATGGCTTGGATGCTATCTATTACAGTATACCCATAAATTTTCCTACTAAGCAAATCTTCATTGGCAGTAACCTCACCTTTAACTGCTTCTACAAGCTCTTTAACGGTGACTGGAAACGCAAACTCTCTTATATCAAGAATAGCATTAGTTGGTAAATCACTGCCAATAGTCCTGCTAAAAGCTCTTATAACATTGCCCCCTCTCTTTTCATCTACCTCTAGAAGGGCCTCAACGAATTTCCTAATTGTGGAAGCACCTGGACTTTTTCTTCGTCCCCCCTCATAATCGCTGATCACCGAAGATGAAACACCCAAAGTATCCGCAAGCTCAGTTTGACTTATGCCAAATATCTCTCTCCATTTTCTCATTGTTTTCCCAGGGTCAGAGGATAACGTGATTTCCCCAGCAATCCTTTTCGCCAGAGCTTCTTTCTCTTTTTCCAACATAGTTAATTCCTCACACCAATGCATTATAAGTTTTTCGGCAATTGACTATAAAAAAGGGGTAATAACCCGCCCGAGTTCATCGACTCCGCCTTCAGCGGTACTCCCTGGGCAGTGAGAGTTGGAAGTCTTCCTTAATAACCTTTGCTACTTCTTCATTTCCTCTTTTATGACCTCTGCAAGACGTTTAATACCTTCTCTAATCTTCTCTTCGGAAACATAGGTAAAGTTAAGCCTCATGGTGTTTTTCACATCCCTGTAAGCGAAGAATGCCTCTCCTGGGACGTATGCAACACCTCTTGCGACTGCCTTTTCGAACATTACCTTTGTGTCGATACCCTCTGGTAGCGTCACCCAGACAAACATTCCTCCCTCAGGGTTTGTCCACTTAACCCCCTCGGGCATGAACTCTTCCAAAGCTTTTAACATGGCGTCCCTCTTAGGCTTGTAGAAATCAACTATCTTTGGAATATGAGCATCCAAGTAGCCTCCCTCAACGTACTTCCAAGCTATTACTTGGCTAAAAGTGTTAGTGCAGAGATCAACACTCTGCTTTGCTATCTCCAGTTTTCTTATGAAGTGGGGCTCTCCAGCTATCCATCCAATTCTAAATCCTGGAGCCAGAATCTTTGAGAAAGTTCCCAGATAGAGTCCTCTCCCCTCTTCATCCCATGCTTTAATTGGCTTTATGTGTTCTCCAGAGTAGCGAAGCTCTCCATAAGGATTGTCCTCCACTATTATGAAATCATACTGAGAAGCCAATTCAAGGAGTTTCCTTCTCCTCTTTTCACTCATTGTAACGCCAGCTGGATTCTGGAAGGTTGGAATTGTGTAAACTACCTTTACTTTCTTCCCTTCTTTTTTCAACTCTTGTAGCTTCTCCTCAAGCAAGTCAACATTCATACCCTCATCATCAAGGGGGATCTGAATGAATTCAGGCTCATAGTACTTGAAAGCTTGAAGGGCAGCAAGGTAAGTTGGAGCTTCAACAACAACAATATCTCCCGGATTCATGAAAACTCTTCCAATAAGGTCAAGAGCCTGTTGTGAACCGCTAGTAATCATTATATCAACCTTTGAGATTGGGATTTCGTATCTCTTCCTCATCCACTCTGCTAAAGCGAGCCTTAAGGGGGTGAATCCCTTGGTAGTTCCGTACTGAAGGGCCTGAGCAGCATGATCCTTAAGAACCTCCTTTGTAATCTCTTCGATTATTTCAACAGGGAACGTCTCAGGTGCTGGGAGTCCTCCTGCCAGCGAAATTACATCCGAACTTTCTATAAGCTTCAAGAGCTCTCTAATCTCTGAAGCCTTCATTCCAAGTGCCTTTTCTGAGAAGTATTTTTCATAATTCAGGGTTGGGGCCTCTAATTTCCCTTTAAGTCTTTTTTCAAGCTCCATCCTATTCTCCTCCATAATCTTTTATTTAATGTACTGAAATGGACACATGGTCTATTCTATGCATTGATAGTTTTGTGACAATTAAATATAAAGCTTTCGGCGTTGGTCGGAAATGCCCTTTATATTCGTAAAGTCACAATACCACATTATTTTATGTACATCAAAGGACATATAAAAACGTCAATGAACAGAAATTCCGCAATGTAGGGGTGAGATATATAAATGCCCACATCCAAATATTAAACCAATCCAAGGAGGGACTAAGATGAAAATAGTCAAAGACGTTTTAGATATCGCAGATAAAATAAAGACAATGGAAATAAGAGGTGCTGGAAAAATAGCCAGATCGGCAGCTCTAGCCTTACAAATTCAAGCTGAAAAAAGCAAAGCACAAACTGCTGATGAACTCTGGAATGAAATTAAAGAGGCTGCCACAATATTATATCACACAAGGCCAACTGCCGTTTCTCTTCCAAATGCATTAAGATACGTCACTTATCGTGCAAAGATCACCCACACCGGAGGAGCAAGTTTGGATGAGCTCAAATTTGTAATCATAAACTCTGCGAAGGAGTTCATACACAACTCGGAAAACGCAGTTAAAAGAATAGCAGAGTTTGGAGCAAAGAGAATTGAAGATGGAGACATCATAATGACTCACTGTCACTCAAAAGCCGCAATTGGTGTGATGAAAAAGGCCTGGGAAGATGGCAAAGATATCAAAGTAATCGTTACTGAGACTAGGCCCCGTTATCAAGGAAAACTCACCGCCAAAGAGTTAGCCGAAGCTGGAATTCCTGTCATTTATGTTGTGGATGGAGCAGCAAGGCATTATATGAAAATGACGGACAAAGTGGTAATGGGTGCGGATTCAATAACTGCCAACGGTGCAGTAATTAACAAGGTAGGAACAGCTTTACTAGCCTTAACAGCAAAAGAACATCGTGTCTGGGTAATGATCGCTGCTGAGACATATAAATTCCATCCAGAGACCCTTCTAGGTCAGCTTGTAGAAATTGAAGAGAGAGATCCGTATGAAGTGGTTCCAAAGGAAGAACTCGAAACATGGCCGAAAAATATTGTGGTGAAGAATCCGGCCTTTGATGTAACCCCTCCAGAGTATATAGACGTGATAATCACTGAAAAGTCAGTTATACCACCATCTGCTGCTATAGCAATCCTAAAAGAAGAATTTGGATGGGCCCTCAAATATGCAGAGCCCTGGGAGGATTAGTCCTCCACTATCTCGTGGAACAGCTCATCCTCCCCAAGCACTTCCTTTAATTTTTTGAAATTCTCTTCCAGTCTTGGAAGTCTGGACTTACTCCGCTCAAGCATTTTGTTACCCAAGTTAACCGAAAACTCAAGGTATTCATCGCTTATCAAAGTCTTTCCATCCATTCCCAGAGGAACTGTTAGGTATTCGGTCCCATTTATCTCCACAAGCACCCTTCCTTTATTGAGAGCTTTGAAGGTGGTGTACTTAAAGCCAGAGGCCAACCCAATTTCATGAAGCTTCTTTGCTATCTCCATGCTCTCCGCAACGACATGAAAGATTGGAGGCTGAACCTTTAGAAATATAATGCCGTTTTGAGCGTTTTTTAAGCTCTCTTTGACCTCTTCAAAAGTGATGGCCCTGTGCTCCTTAAGCAACCATCTTGCGAGAGGTTTGGCCCCTATCCCGGGTTCTTCTATCACACCCATCCTCCCTGAACATGAGCTTGTAGTATAAACCCCATTTATGGAATTTATCAGGAAGAGCAAGTCAATTATATCATCATCAACTTTGTTCTCCCTGATGGCATTGATGAGAATTTTTAATGATTCTCTCTTTGCCCTCATCGCTTATTCACCCTCCTTAAATCAAGGTTGACGGATATGGAGGAAATTAAATTGATTAATCCACTAACGCCCCTTTATTAGCCCTTTTTAGAAGTATTTTGGCGAAAAGTTTATAAATATATCCCAGATAGCTAAAGTGGACATGGCCGGGGTGGTGTAGCCTGGTTAGCACAGGGGACTGTGGATCCCCTAGCCCGGGTTCAAATCCCGGCCCCGGCCCCAGAAAATCATTTTTCTGAAAATAAAGATTTAGAAGAGCTTCTTCAAGTAACTGGGACATGTTAATCCGGTTGTTCTTTGCAAAAATATCGACCATGAAGAAATGGATAATTGATTCTAAAAACGATCCAACATTAATAGCATTGATAGCTACATAACATAGAAATGCACTTTTGTGAACAACAATGTTTAGATATGAGAGCATACTCCCTACCAGTAGGAGGCGACCTCACAATGTTGCTCAGTCACATAGAGAAATCAAGGAATGAAATGTTCGACAGAGAATATGAACTCAACAAAATTATCTCGGCCATAAACGATGAGATGACACTCATAGTAGTTACATTATTCTTTTGAAAGCCTTGCCATTCACGGCGAACCTCCACCTTTGGCAAGGAAGAGGTCAGAATTTTATCATTTCCTTTGTCTGGCATCCTCAATAGAATTAACCAAAGAATTAATCAAGTTCTTTGCGACTTCATCCATAAGATGTTCCTGATACCATTTAACGCTCATAAGGCCTTTAGAAGAATCTGTTACATGAGCAACTAGATATGCTTGCATTTCTCCATCAACATCAGAAATAAAGGTTATTAACTCCCGCTCTTTATCGGTGGCGTTCAAATACTTAAGATAGTGATCTGGCCTACCGAGGCTTGAATAAACTGCTCCCACTTTAATTGACCCCCTTGCCATAAAGAGGGAGTAAGTTGTGGTTATCTCATCAACCCAAACAGCGAGGAACTGGCCGTCGCATTCCGTAGGAGACTCAAGAAACGAAACCTTGTAGCCCCTATTCTGCAGCTCCTCAGCAACGATTCTCCCAAACTTTGAATCATGATACACACAAAAACTTTCTTTAAAAATAACATTTTTTGTAGATGCCACTCCCGACTGTACTGATGAGTGTATTTTTGATTTTCCGAGGCCAAAATTTCCAAAGTAGAAAGCTAACAGAATAAACACAAGAAAAATTGCTACTATTTTCCATTTTTTCATCTTCTATCCCTCTTACA
>QMUF01000106.1 GCA_003663525.1 Thermococci archaeon
AGTTTATAGGGTTCGCTGTCTTTAACCAAGTGGTAAGCTTTAACGAAAGGTAAAAAAGAGCCATTTAACTCGTAGTGTTGTTTTGTTATGTAGAGGGTGTAGTTATACAAGTCTTTGGAGAGGTGAGCGAGTATGCGAAGGGTTTTATAAGTCTCCTTGCCCACTCGCAAGTGATTCTTCTGAGTGAGGTACATTTGCATCATTTACTATTATATATAGTAAAAATATTTAAAGTTTTCGATTTTTCATCCCCTCCCTTTCAGAAGGGGTCTTCCAGGAGGATAAATCTTTCCAAGGCGCCAATTTTTTAACCCTTTGATCCTAATCTCCTTGGTGATGGGCATGGAGTTTAATTTGATAATAACTGGTGTTGGAGGTCAGGGTGGACTCACGCTTTCAAGAATCATTGGCAATGCTGCAATAAAAGAGGGATACAATGTTAGAATAGGGGAAACTCTTGGAATGAGTCAGAGATATGGTAGTGTACTTACTTATCTGCGTTTTGGAGAAGAGGTTTATTCACCTTTAATTGAAGAGGGTGAGGCAGATCTAATGCTAGCTCTTGAGCCTGCAGAAGCTCTGAGGAATTCCCGTTTTTTAAGCGGAAAAAGCTATGCAATAGTTAATGCCTATCCGATCCATACGGCTACAACTCTAGTAGGAAAAGAAGAATATCCTGCGATGGAAGAGATTCATAAAGCTCTGTTAAAGATATGTACTGTTGAAATTATGAATTTCCAGGAAGAAGCGGAGAAGATCAATCCAAGAACCCTTGGAGTTCTTATGTTAGGCTATGCTCATGGTAGAGGTTTAATACCCTTAAAAAAGGAGAGTCTCGTTGAGGGGATCAAAGAGATTTTGAAATCAAAGTTATGGGAAATCAATATTCAAGCTTTGGAAAGAGGAATTCAACTTGCTAGGTAGCATTTTTTTTATTTTTCTTCCAAAAACCTCGCCCTTTAGGGTGGGATAGATCACCCCTTTCTCATAACCAAAAAGCACTTAAATTATTTAGGTTACTCTAACATAGGTGAGGGCGTTGGGGATAAGTAAACGAGAAGAGGAGTATTTGGAGGCTATTTACCTTCTTCAGAAGAATAAGGGAGTAATTAGAGTTAAAGATATTTCGAAAAAACTGGGGGTAAGGCCCCCTAGTGTTGTTGATGCTCTAAAAAAGCTCAGTGAAAAAGGATTTGTTGAATATGAGAAATATGATAGAATCCTGTTAACGAAAAAAGGTATTGAAATCGCGGAATCTACTTATCAAAAGCATATTCTTCTGGCGAAATTCTTCACTGAAATACTTGGAATTCCTCCGGATATAGCTGAAGAGGATGCATGTCAGTTTGAGCATTATGTCCACGAGATAACAGCCGAAAAAATGAAGGAATTTGCTCAGTATATACAGGATCAGTGCCCATATGTGCTTAAACAATTTTTGAAGGAACAAAAAGAAAAAAGTTAGAATTGATGTTTTCTTTTCTTAAAATTTAGAATCAAAAGATACCTCCGAGATAGGCAAAGTAACCAATGAAGATCAGAGCGAGTACATACATAAGCGGGTGTATATCTTTTCCTTTCCCACTGAGGAGTTTTACTATCGTGTAGCTTATGAACCCCATCCCTATTCCATCTGATATTGAATATGTATAGGGAATTGTCATGAGCACTAGAAATGCAGGTATTGCTTCACTTGCATCATCAAAGTCCACGCCTCTTATTGCGCTAAGCATATAGTATCCCACTATAACTAGGGCAGGGGCTGTTGCAAATGCCGGGATTGCTTGGGCTAGGGGGGCTATGAACAATCCTACTCCTAAGAACAAGAGACCTGTAACGAGGGCTGTCATTCCAGTTCTTCCGCCTTCTTCTATACCAGCTGCACTTTCTATATAGGTGGTAACTGTCGAAGTACCAAGCAACGCTCCAAAACTTGTACCTATTGCATCAGTTAAAAGAACTTTTTCTGCATCAGGAACCTTGCCTTCTTTTGTTAAAAATCCGGCCTTTGCACTCAATCCAGTAACTGTTCCAAGGGTGTCAAAGAAGTCTACCATGAAGAATGCAAAGACTACTCCAATGGCTCCTACATTGAGAAGGCCCTTAAGATCAAGCTTCAAGAATGTGTAGCTTATGTCAGGAGTTGAAAAGATTTGGCTTGGCCATGGGGCAGCTCCAGTTATCCACCCCAAAATGCTTGTGACTAAGATGGATATCAGTAAAGCACCTTTTATTCTGAGGCTTATGAGGATTGCAGCTAGGAATAGTCCAAATAGGAACAAAAGTCCTTGTTTGGCAACGAGTGCAGATGCATTAAGTCCTGTTAACTGAAGTACTCCGGCCTCATTTACAACTGCTGTTAGGAAACCGACATCGTTGAGACCTATGAATGTTAAGAACAGGCCTATTCCAGCTCCAACTGCGTACTTTTGGCTTAGAGGGATTGCGTGGATTATCGCGCTTCTTATTTTGGTCACGGAGAGTATTATGAATAGTATTCCCTCAACAAAGACTGCTGCTAGGGCAACTCTCCAGTCATAGCCCATCCCAATAACAACATTATAGGCAAAATAGGCGTTAAGACCCATTCCTGGAGCAAGTGCAAAAGGTTTTTTGGCGTATAATCCCATTATTATGGTGGAAATTCCTGCGGCCAGTGCAGTAACTGCTACAAGAGAGCTGAAAGCATCTTTACCCATTGCATCACTTAATATGGCTGGATTCACAAAGAGAATATATGCCATTGTCATGAAGGTTGTAACTCCAGCAAGCACTTCAGTTCTTATGTCTGTTCTGTGCTTTTCAAACTCAAAATACCTCTCAAACCACGACATCTCGCTCACCTCTAATTGATACAAAAATGATAAAATAGCCCAAATATTTAAACATTTTTGAACATAAAAATGTCAAATAAAAAGCGTAATGTGTTTAAGAGGTGTAGTGGTTTGAAGAATGGAGGTAGTTCTAATGATAAATGTGAAACGTAGAGAAAAGATCACAAAATTTGCTCTTGAATATCATAAAAATAATCTTCCCGAAAAGGGAAAATAGAAATTATTCCGAAGGTAGAGGTAGAGGATCCTTATGATCTTAGTCTTGCTTATACTCCCGGAGTTGCTGAACTATGTAAGGCCATTGCTAGGGGAGAGAGCTATCAAAATTATACTATAATTCCAAACACAGTAGCAGTTATTTCTGATGGTTCTGCGGTTCTTGGTCTTGGTGATGTCGGAGTTTTGGCAGGAATGCCAGTTTTAGAAGGGAAATGCGTTCTTTTTAAGGCATTAGCGGGAGTAGATGCTTTTCCAATACTAATTGATACTAAAGATATTGATGAGATTGTAAACACTGTGAAATTAATTTCAAAGGGATTTGGTGGGATAAACCTTGAAGATATATCTGCTCCAAGGTGTTTCGAAATTGAAGAAAAACTAAAGAGGGAATTGGATATCCCGGGTTTTCATGATGATCAATATGGAACTGCTGTTGTTACCCTCACAGGTCTTATAAATGCATTAAAGCTCGTTGGTAAGAAGTTTACGGATATAAAAGTGGTTATAAAAGGGGCGGGTGCAGCAGGGATTGCAATAGTCAAAATACTTCACCAGAGAGGGGTCAGAGAAATAGCAATGATTGATAAAAAAGGGGTAATACATGAGGGTAGGGAGGATTTGAATCCCTACAAAAGAGAGGGGGCCAAGTTTAACATAAATGGGATAGAAGGAGAATTAACTGATGCTGTTAATGGAGCAGATGTTTTTATAGGTGTTAGCATAGGAGAAAGTGTGAGTAAAGAGATAATCAGAAGAATGAGTAATGAGGTTATTGTTTTTGCCTTGGCAAACCCAATTCCAGAGATCATGCCTGAGAAAGCTAAGGAAGCTGGAGCGAGAATAATCGCTACTGGTAGAAGTGATTATCCAAATCAAATAAATAATGTTCTAGGATTTCCCGGGATATTTAGAGGAGCTTTAGATGTTAGGGCAAGAGAAATGACATTGAATATGAACATAGTAGCGGCCGAGGCAATAGCTAACACTATTTCAGAAGATGCGTTATTTGAGGAATACATAATCCCTACTCCCCTCCATCCGGAAGTTTATCCAAAAACGGCCAGAGCAGTTGCAGAACAAGCGATAAAAGATGGAGTAGCAAGAAAAAAGTTAGTGGGGAAGGGTGGAAGAACATACCAGAAAGTTGAGATCATTTTACTGGCATTATATAGCCCCAATAAATAGAAAAAGGAGGAAATTCAAAAAAGAAGTTGATTAAACCTCTTTTAATATTTCCTTTGGAGCATTGGCGAATTCCACTAAATACTCTGCTTCCACTATGTGGAGCTTTCCAGGCACTATCAAAATATGGGGTTGCTTTCCAAAGTCTCCTTTTATCATTTCTCTTACATATCCTGCTTTAAGTGTTGGAGCTAGTGATCCTGCTCGGGCAAGGATGACTACTAATGTATCCTCAGTAAAAATCCCTTCTTTTTTCATTTCTTCAACTTGTAGTAGAATATTCATGGCCTCATTGGCAGTCATATATTTTTTCTGTTCTGCCTTTATGTCAAGGAAGAGAAGTGTATGGAGGCCCCTTTCTTTATTTTCTTTTATTACCTCATAATGGCTTGTTGGAAACCAATTTTTCTCGGGATAGGCAACACTAGCACTTTTACCAAATTTATAAACCTGGAGGCCAGTTATTGAGATAGCAGAGTATATTGAGGGAGCATGAATGACATAACTCCTTACCCCCATCTGTTTTGCTCTTATCCTAAGATCCGCATGAGTTGTGGCAACCATGGGGTCCCCTGCGGTTAAAAAGGCCACATCCCTCTCTTTGGCGTTATTTAGAACTATCTTTTCAAAGTTCAACTCTACATCCTCTCTGCTTAGAAGCTTTATAGATTTTCCTATTTGTTGTTCTATCTTCTCTATCGTGGTTCCTGCTAGGAGTGAAGTATAGAACTCCGCAAACACTACGTCACATTTTCTTGCAATCTCTAAACCTTTTAGAGTGATATCCTTCTCATCGTAAAGTCCTAGACCGATGAAATAAATTGGCATTTTAATCCCCATTTTTCTTAAGAAATTGGGGCTAAAAAAGTATTGCAAAAACTTTAAAATGGATGCATCTGAATTTTTTCCGGCAATTTTGATTAAGAATTTGTTGGAGGGGGTGAAGATGAGGAAGATTGTGGAGAGAGTTAAAGAGAAGACTTCGATTCCAATTTACGAGAGAAAGGTTGAGAATGTATTAAGTGCCATTCTAGCGAGCGATGACCCGTGGAAGATAGTTGATCTGAGTGAGGAGCCACTTCCCCTTGTAGTAGCAATTGTTGAGGCCCTTCATGATACAGGTTACGTGGAATTCAAAAATGGCATATTGCTTACTCAAAAAGGTAAGGAGCTTGTGGAGAAGCATGGAATCGGAAAGAGAGAAGATTACACGTGTGGACACTGTCAAGGAAAGACTGTTGAAGTTGATGCATTTAGTGAGCTTCTCGAGCAGTTTAGGGAAATCGTGAAGGGGAGGCCTGAACCAAAGCACGAATTTGATCAGGCCTACGTGACTCCAGAGACAACAATCGCAAGAGTGGCTTTAATGCATACGAGAGGTGATTTGAAAAACAAAGAAGTCTTTGTTCTAGGGGATGATGATCTTACAAGCATTGCTCTAATGCTCTCCAGTCTTCCAAAGCGAATTGCTGTTCTTGATATTGATGAGAGGCTCACAAACTTCATTAAAAAAACAGCAGAAGAGTTGGGTTATAATAATGTGGAAATATTC
>QMUF01000107.1 GCA_003663525.1 Thermococci archaeon
CTTTTTGTTTATGTGACTCCTTCTTCTTTAGGAATTCGTAGAGCTGAAAAGACAGTTGAAGTTAAAGATGAATTCTTTTTACAAATAGAACATATATTTCGAGAAGTCCTTGAGTTAGCCATAGAACTAAGCCTAGAAGGAAGAGAAGGTAAACCAGTGGGCACAATATTTGTGATAGGAGATACAAGGAATGTTATCCGGCACTCCCACCAGATGGTACCCAATCCATTCAAAGGATACAAAATAAACATCTTGGACCGAAGCACTCGAGAAATAATAAAGGAATTTGCCTTCTTGGATGGGGCCTTTATTATAAACAAGTCCGGTAGAGTGTTATGTGCAGGAAGATATCTGGATATTGATCTCAAAAAGGTGATTGTACGAATCCCCTCAGGGTTAGGAAGTCGACATTTAGCAGCTGCTGGAATATCAAAGTTAACAAAGGCTATTGCAATCACAGTGTCGGAAAGTGGAATTGTTAGAGTATTTAAAAATGGAAAAATTATCTTTGAATACAATCCCCGGTTGGACTAAAAGAAAAAGATCAGAAGAGCCATTGATTTTCAATACATTCATCACACGGTGGCTTCTCTGCTGCGATAGCTTTAAATTTTGTATAAATGCACTCTGGAAGTCCCAAAGGACATCTCTCTGGCGTAAGTTCTGGTCTAACTTTTGTTGGATCGAGCTTTATCCTCAGATATGCCTCGTATTCCTCCACTTTCTTCCATGGAAGCACTTTTGCACCATATATAACAAGGTTCTCGTAGATTTTAGCGTAGTCTCCAATTACTGCATTCTCCTTCAAAATAACATTTCTTCCAACTACAACACCCTCTCCGAGTATGGAATCCTTCAATTCGCTTCTCTCCTTTATTATATCGTGACCGAGGAGAATTGATCTTTTAAGATACACTTTGTCCTCCACAATAGTATTCGGGCCAATGTATGTATACGCCTTAATCTTAACACCATGTCCTATTTTGACTCCGCTATCTATATAGACAGGTCCCTGGATCTCCACATCCTCTGGAACCTCAACATTCTCTTTAATCGTGTAATACCCATTATTTTTAGCGATTTCGTCTAGAATAACTTGGTGGGCATAGAAGAAATCCTCTGGAGTTCCCAAGTCTACCCAGTAATTATTCCTAGGCATCATATAACCGTGTGCTAATCCTTGAGCAACAAATTTCGGAAGAACCTCCCTCTCAAAATAAATCTCTTTGCCTTTTGGTATCTCGTTAAGAATCTCTTTGTTAACCATGTATATTCCAGCATCTATAAGATTGCTCTTGGGCCTTAAAGGTTTTTCTTCAAAATCAACTATCTTCCCTTCTTCATCAGTTATTACTACACCATATTTTTCCGGATCATATACTTTCGTGAGGGCCACTGTGATAAGAGCATCATTTGCTCTATGTGCCTTTATAAGTTCTTCAAAGTTAAAATTGGTAAACACATCACCATAAATTACCAGAAATTCATCGCTTACCACTTCTTCGACATTTTTAAGTGCTCCACCTGTCTCCAGAGGCATTGGATCGTTAATGAAGCGGATGTCCTTGGGATAATCACTCATCTTGTCCTCAATAAATTCTCTAATCTCGCCCCTCATGTAGTGAACTGAAAGTATGACTTCATCAATTTCACTTATTTTTTCCAAATTTTCAAGGATATACTGAAGATTCGGCCTACCAAGAACTGGGATCATTGGTTTGGGTCTAGTTGAAGAGAGCGGCCTTAACCTTGTTCCGAAACCACCAGCAAGAATAACTGCCTTCATATTATCACCAATAATACATTAGAGTATAACCTTATATATTTTACGTGGATTAAATATACCCTCAGTGAACATGTTTTGAGCCATGTACATTAGACATCTTCATTTTTTCATCTGATATATATTACCCTTAAAAATAATACAACTCCCTAGACAAATCTTTTTCAATGGGCAACTCCCACATGATTCTCCTATTTCAATTTTTTCAACATATCCCAAGCTCTCAAGAATCTTTATAATTCCCTCCACTTCTTCTGCAGATATCTCCAATCTCTCAGCTATCTCTTTTGAGGTTCTTGCACCCTCTTTTATCAACTCCAAGATATCATCCAGTTTTCCCATATACCTCACCAGCAATAATTAAAGGCCCAAGAATAACCCAATATTATATACTAAAACTCCAATAATGCTTGAGAGCAATAAATTATAGATCACGGCTACTGTGGCCCATTTATTCCCTCCTTCAGCTCTTATTGCCCCAATAGTAGCTATACATGGAATATAAAGGGTAGTAACTAAAGCCAATACAAATGCTTGCAACGATGTCATTGCAACGCGCATCAGCATTATCAAAGCTTCTTCATTTTCACCTATACCGTAAATCACACCGTAAGTTGCAATAACGTTCTCCTTAGCAATTATTCCAAAAATCAGGCTCACAGCTGCTTTCCAATCAAGTCCCATAAGCATTGTGAAGGGCTCAAAAACTTTTCCAAGTTTCTCTGCATAGCTTAACCCACTCCCCATGGCCTGAGGATAACTACTGAGGTACCATATTGCAATTGAGCCGAAAAGTATTACCGTCCCCGCTTTTCTCAGAAACTCCTTGCTTCTCTCCCAAGAGTGAATTAAAGCAATTTTCCAAGATGGTATAGCATATTCCGGAAGTTCCATTACAAAGGGACTTTCCTCTCCTTTGATAACAAACTTTCCAAGTATCAATGCTGAGAGCAGAGCAAGGAAAAGTGAGATTGCATATATCCCAACGGCTACCAATGCTTTATGCTTACTAAAGAATACTCCCGTCAAAAAAGTTATTACAACCATCCTCGCGCTGCAAGGCACGAGAGGATTAACAAGCATGGTGAGTATTCTATCTCTTTCATCTTCCAGTGTCCGTGTAGACATTATTGCCGGGACATTACACCCAAACGCAAGCACCATTGGAATGAAACTCTTACCTGGAAGCCCGAATATACGCATGATCTTCTCCATGACAGTAGCTGCCCTTGCCATGTACCCACTATCTTCAAGTATTGACATTGCAACAAACAGTAGAAAGACTAGTGGGAAAAAGCTCAACACTGAGCCCACTCCACCTATAATTCCATTGACAATAAGCCCTCTAAGGGTTTCATTTCCAATATGAGGGGCTATAAGTTGACCGAATGAAACAAAGGTGTTATCTAAAAATTCTTGCAGAGGCGTCCCAATAGTGAATACAAATTTGAATAAGAGATAAAATACTCCCAAAAGAGTAAAAATACCATATAATGGGTGAGTGAGGATCTTATCCATGCAATCACTAAAGGTTTCGTGAACTTCCCCAAAATGAATAACGAATTGGTGCATTAACTTGTCAATGAATTCATACTTTTGATTGGCAATAACTATATCTAAGGGATGCTTGTAATACCTCTCTAACTCGCTTATATGAATAAGTATTTCATCCATTTTTTTAGGACCTAAATAATTCAAAACAAGCTTTATTACTTCTTGGTCTCTTGTAAGGAGTTTTATGGCAAGCCAACGAACATTATACCATTGGGCCAAAGGGGTTTCACTTAAAACACCAGATATATGGCCTATCTCCTGTTCTATAGGTTCATCATAAATCGGAGTAATTGGATTCGTGGTTGCTTTTCCCTCTGCCATTCCAGATATCATTGCTTTTAATTCCTCAACCCCTTCTCCACTTTTAGCATTCGTTGGGATGACCGGAACCCCAATAACTTTTTCCATTTTCTTTACATCAAAGCTTATTCCTCTCTTTTTTGCAATATCTATTTTGTTAAGAGCAATTATCACATTTTTAATTCCCATCTCAAAAATTTCCATTGTCAAAAAGAGATTTCTCATAAGAGATGATGAATCCACAATATCAACTACTACATCAGCGTTACTACCAAGCAAAAAATTCCTTGCAATGAGTTCATCAATAGAACTGGCAGTAAGAGAATAAGTACCTGGCAAATCTATAACCAAAAACTCCTTATCATGATACTTTAATATTCCCTCCTTCTTCTCAACCGTTACACCCGGCCAATTCCCTACATGTTGTCTTAATCCTGTTAAACCATTGAATATAGTAGTTTTCCCTACATTAGGGTTACCTGCCAAGGCTATAACTCTTAGCCCTTGTTTCTTGTTTTTAGAGATATACTTGAGGTCATGGCACTCGTTCATTACTGCTCCCTCCTAACAATTATCCTCTCTGCAATCCCTCTACCTAGAGCAAGCCTTGTACTACCAAGAGCAATAATATAGGGACCTGGAAAACCAGTTTTTATAACTACGATTTTTGTCCCTGGAGCAATTCCCATTCCCAAAAGCCTTTGTCTAGCCCTATGGCCCCCCCGAACATCAACAACAGTCCCCCTTTCCCCTTCTCGCATCTGACTTAATCGTACATACATGAGTATCACCATTAGGTAAACCTAACTCTACTTTGAAATGTATAGTTGACTTTAAAAAGATTTGGTAGATCTAAAATTCTAAAAAGTTTGAAGTTCAAAAAACAAGCGGTTCATGGTCATAGCATCCTAATTACCCATTTCATAAACCAAAATAAAAAGAATTTAAATGAACATAGCCTAAGTTTTCTCTTGTTGCTCTTTCCACTCTTCCAGCAAAGTTAATAATAAACCCAATGCCACTGGTCCAACAATAATTCCTTTTATTCCAAATGCCATTATCCCTCCAAAGATTCCAATCAATGCAAGTGCAGAATTCATTTTTGCTCCTTCTGCGACTAATTTTGGCCTAATTGTGATGTCCGGTCCTGGGGAGATGAGAAGGGCCCCATAAATTGCAAACATTATTCCTGCAAAGATTTGTCCCTGCGTAAGGAGGTATATTGCTCCCGCTAACCATATCAACCACCCACCAATAACGGGGAGAAGTTCAAGCACCACACAGACAACACCTGCAGCAATTGATCCGCTTAAATCTGCAACCCTGAATACATAAAAGCCCAGTGTTAGTATAACGCCCTTAGAAACACTTAACATAAGCCATGTTCTCAAGATAGCATTTAAGGTGTCTCTTGCTTTTTCAATCAACTCTATGCCAAGATCCCTCCTCTCTTCTGGAAGGAGACTGTAAAGTTCAGCCGAAAGACGATGAGAATGAATCAGTATACCATAGAACACCACTATAAAAATAATCGCTTGTAAGAGTAACTTTGGAATTGAAAGAGTATAACTCAAAAGATATTCACTCAATTTCTCCGAAACCCTTTCAAATAAAATTGTAGCTGATTGTGCTATATCGGGAGGAAGCTCAAGACTTATGAACCATTCAAGGGATTCGTTTATATAATTCACAAGAGATCCCGTAACATCTCTGAACCACAAAGCTACTCCAAAAATAAACCCTACGAGCAAAAGACTCATAATAGCTGAAAGCACAATTGCTGAGTCTTTTGATCCAATTTTCTGAGCAAGCCTTGTGTGAACCGGGTGAAGAATATAAGCAACAGTTAAGGCGAAAATCATCGGTGTTATTAATGGCTCAACGGTTTTCCAGACTATAAAAAGAATAATAACCGAGACCACAACCCATACAACATGTTCAGTCTTCATATCATCATCTCCTCAAGTACTTAATGAGTAACTCCCTTGCATGAGGCTTATTAAATAC
>QMUF01000108.1 GCA_003663525.1 Thermococci archaeon
TCCCTCTTTGATGAATTTCACTGGGTGAGCACCAACACCAAGGATCATGTGCTCTGCCCTGAGCAACCCCACCCCGTCGGCTCCAGTTGCAGCCGCTCTCTCTGCAACTTCAGGCATTGAAACGTTTGCTTTAACTTCTGTTGCTGTGACAAGTGGAGCTCCTGCCACTACAACTTGGCCAGCCGCTTTTTCCTCTTCTTTCTCTTTAACAAGGCTCTTAACGATACCTTCGTAAACGACACCTCTTGTACCATCAACTGTTATCATCATTCCATCCTTGAGAACCTTTGTGGCTTCCTTAGTACCAACGACAGCTGGAATACCAAGTTCTCTTGAGACAATGGCAGCATGGCATGTTCTTCCACCCTCATCGGTAACGATAGCTGCGGCCCTCTTCATTGCTGGAACCATATCTGGGTTGGTCATTGTGGTAACAAGGATATCTCCTTCCTTAACCTTGTCAATTTCATCCGCTTCAAATATGATGACAACCTTACCTGCACCGATACCTGGGGAAGCACCAAGACCCTTAAGAAGAACTTTCATCTCTTCAGTCATTTCAGCTTCCTCCGTCTTTACCTCTTCTTTTAGAGTTGTAACTGGCCTTGACTGAACGATATAGAGCTTACCATCATCCCTATCATAAGCCCACTCAATATCTTGAGGCCATCCATAATGTTCTTCAATCCTAGCACCTATTTGAGCAACTTCAATTATTTGCTCATCTGTAAGAACTTGTTTTTCAACATATTCTGGGCCAAGAAACTCAGCAGTTGAAACCTTAACAGTTCCCCTTCCTGTTTCAGGGTTTCTGACGATCATTATCTCCTTCTTAGCAACGAATTTTTCCTTAATCTTCCAAGTTCCCTTTTCAACAATGTATTCATCTGGGCTTACAGCACCACTAACTACAGCCTCACCAAGTCCCCAGGCAGCGTTGATCATTATCTCGCTTCTATCGTTCGTGACAGGGTTAGCTGTGAACATAACACCACTTGTCTCACTGTTAACCATCTTTTGAACAACCGCACTCAAGTAAACCTTTGAGTGATCAAATCCTTGCTTTGCTCTGTAAAAGGTTGCTCTTGCAGTCCAGAGCGAAGCCCAACACTTTTTAACTTTCTCTTTAACATCGTCAATGCCAAGAACATCAAGGTATGTCTCTTGCTGGCCAGCGAAGGAAGCTTCTGGAAGATCCTCTGCTGTAGCAGAGCTTCTTACAGCGACGTAGACCTCTTCCATATTAAATCTCTGTGAAAGCTTTTTGTAGGCCTGTTCAATTTCACTAGCGATTTCTTCAGGCATCTCCATTGAAATTATCTTCTCTCTAATCTTGGCAGTGTTCTCTTGGAGTTGCTTGCTATCATCAACATTGGTCTTGCTTATGACATCCATAATCCACTCTTGAAGTGTCCTTCCATCTTCAACTTTGACATTTTCAACAAAATACTTATATGCCTCAGCTGTAACACAGAACCCCGGTGGAATTGGAATTCCAGCGCTTGTCATTTCTCCGAGGTTTGCACCTTTCCCACCTACAAGTGGGACGTCTTCTTTTCTCAATTCCTCAAACCACTTTATGAACTTATATTCCATTTCGATCCCTCCTTTTAGAATAACCGTGGGTGATATAGAGAGAGCCTATTTAAAATTAACTGTCCAAAAATGGTTTTTGGATCCATAAAATACCGCCCAAAACGGGCATAAAAAGGGAAATATCAAAAAGATTGGGAAGAAACTATGATTTCAACCAAATTGATAGCATTTTCAGTGCCATATATGTACTCTAGAGCCCGAAAGATATCCAATATGCTCTGTAACGGTCTCGGTTCTTTATTAAGATCATAAGTGGTTTTGATGATCTCAAGCATTTGCTTCTTTTCATGATCCATTCCTGCAATGTGATAAACAAAAAGAACATTTGCATAAGTGGCTCTTGAATAACCATAACCTTTTTCGCCTTTAAATCTACCATTATCCTCCTGCTGCTCTCTAATCCATTCTGCTGCCTTTTTAATTGCTGGCAAAACTCTCTCGTCTCCACTAAGTTGGTAATATCTGGCCAGGCCAAATGCTGTAACTATTGTGCCTCCCAAGCTCTTTTTCCAGCTCCCATCGCTTCTTTGTTCATCCAAGATCTTTGTTATTATATTATCCAACACAGTCTTATTGAATAATCCATACTCATAGAGAATGGGCAGCATCTGGGCCTCAGCAAATAAATCCCCCTTTTTGTCTTTTGATGTAGTCATAATGTAATCTTCCTGAATGCGATCTCTCAAATATCTCATAGTTTTTTCTTGACCTTCAAAGGATACACCTTTAAGAGGTTCTATTGTGAGAGCAGTGTAAAGAGTAAAGTCATTTGGCGGTATTCCCTCCGGAAAACCACCATTTTCAAGTTGTTTATATGTAAGCCATTTCAAGAGCCATTCGTATCGTTCTTTGAATTTCTCATCTCCCGTTCTTTGGTATAAGTAGGAGTATATTTCTGCAATCCTAGCATTCAAGAAATAATCCCCCTTATACCCATCATCAAAGTCCGCATAATTATATCCAGTCCAGAATTTTTCCAAAAAGTTCACCAATATATTATGGTCGCCAAAGTACTCCAATTTATCCTGATCTGGTGGTAAAAGGTTAGGATTTGGGATAAACTGATAAAGTTCTGAATTTCCATTGACAAAGAGTGTTTTAAAGTGAGTATCATAGGGAGCATACTCCATAAGCCCATACTTTATGAGACCATAGGCCCTTCTGTACTTATCCACATATACATAACTCACGTTGTATGCTTTCATTAGTGTGTAAGCCCTATCTTTCTGAGTGGAACTGAACATCACTACGTGATCTGCATAAGCCTTATTGGCTTCTTGTGGGTCTGGGGCCTCTTCAAAAAAGCCCTGATAAACCTTCTTCCACATCACAACATCTTTTCTATGAGTATTACCAATTAATAAATAGCCTAAATCCCACCAAACCAAAAATACTGCATCTTCAGGCGTGTTTTCTTTTATCCACTCAAAGGCCTCCTTGTCCTTTATCGTGGGCGGGATTATGTATGCATATGAGGAATAAGCCCCTTGAAGAATTGGACCAAGGATTAGTAAAGCAACTATAACAGAAGCCATTTTCTTGTTCAATAAAACCTTTTTGAATATGTTAGAACCTATCCCACTCATGTCAGCAGTGATTTTTTCTAAAATTTTTGAAATTCTCGGGAAGACTTCATCAACCAAAAACTCCGCTGCCATTATTGAAAGGGGTAACGAAGCGTATGGATCTCTAAATCTAAAGGCAATACTTCCAAGAATCATAAAAGACCAAGCCCACAAGGCCAATCCCTGTTTGATCGAGCCATCTTCAAAATATTTCTTAGTGGCTAGAACCCCAAAGATCAACTGGACAATACCAATCCACTTCAAATACCCCAAAGCTGTAACTTCTTCCCTTGGCATTCTTGAAATAAGACCTCTTATGAACTCTCCGCTTATGGGAGCATAATAGAGTGCCAACCCTATTATGCCTAAAACCACCAGGTAATGAAGGTGCTTTTTAACCCATGGAATGAAGTAAATAAAACCCATCAATGTACCAACTCCAACAAAAAACACCCAACCTCTATGCGTAACCATGTAGATCGGGAGTAAGATTATCAAAGAAAGCATGTAATTTGTTTTTCCAGTTTTGAGGAATCTCACCAACAGCCACATGCCAACTATAAAGAATAAAATACCAAGATTTTCAGGTATATACAGGCTTGTTCTGTAGAGGAAATTCGGAGCAAACCCCACCAAGAGAGTTGCTAGAAAGGCCTTTTTCTCATCTTCTAGAATCTCTTTTGAGAGGTAATAAAAAGCCACAAACGAAAGAATTCCATAAATAGCAGGAAGTATAAAGAAGATGTAATCAGTCTCAAAAATTCCATAGAAGAGGGCCCCAATCACGTGGAATAATGGAGGATAACTATAAGCTTTAAGGCCCAAAAGGGACCCTAAATCTTTTGAAAGGACTCCTATCCCATTGTTGACTATTCTCAGTGTCAAATCCCTGTGAAGGTACTCATCATAAACTGCCAGCAGTAAAGTCCTATGAGGAATAAGCCTTACAATGAATGAGACAACCATGAGCAGTGCAAATTTGTTTCGCTTCATCTTCTACACCCCTAACCCTTTTAATATTCCCTCAACTTTATTAAAGTTGGTGGTTTAATGAAAGGCCTAAAGCTCTTCACCTTTGCATTTTTCACATACTTATTTTTAATGGTTTGTGCCAATATTTTCCTCAAGGATAGGTTGTATGCTGTTGCTCTACCTTCCCATAAAATCATGAGCGCCCTCATAATTGCTCTGATATTCTGGGGGGCTTTAGTTCTTGGTTATTTAAAGCCAATACGATTCCCAGAATGGGTTTACTGGCTTCTCATATTTATTTTATCCTTTGCACTCCCAATTTATGGCCAGCTGGCTGTTTTAGTAATGTTTCTCCTTTCAAGAGAGTACAACGTTTTTGAAAAACATGCAAAATTTGTCCTCTTGGGCTCCATTCTCTCCATACTGGTTCTCTATTCGTTTGAAGGTATTCCATTTTTCCAGTGGGGATTGAGGTTTAGGCTTGTTAAACCTTTAGTACTCTTCGCATTTTTGTCTGGAATTTCTCTCACATACTGCAGGTTAAACTGGAAGCTCAAGATATTTGCTCTTTTAATACTTGAAGTTCTTTTCTTTTTAGGAACTTTTAGGTCTCTAATGCTACTAGTATTTCTTTTTTACATCCTCCCCTATTATTATGAGAACAAACTGACATTTAAACAAGTTCTAGTAGCACTTCCCATCTTTTTGGTTATTATATACCTAAGTGGAAATCTTGAAAGTCTTTTGGTAAGGGTGGGATTTACATTTCTGGTCTTCCACAATATAGTCTCCGTCTCCCTCCCATTTGGATTTTTCCATGGTAAATTGTTGCTCCACAGCGATCCAAGGTGGAGAGTGGCATTTATGTTTACCCTTAACGGCAGATATACATACTTTCTCTTCGGCCAGCCAATAGCAGATTTTGGGATTTTTGGGGTGATTGAAGCATATCTCATCGGAAATCTGCTCAAATTATCGGAGGTCGATGAGAAGACTGCAAGTGTCGTTTTGGCGACGCTGATATATGCCCTTGAGAGTGGGATTGATGCCTTTGTTCTTTCTGTGTTGTTACTCTTTGGTGGGGTTTATTCGAGGTACACATCGAAAGGCTAAAATACAAATTTGAACTAATTATAACGGTGATCCTATGAACCCACTCAAAGAGGCTCTTAAGATTAAAGATCAGATAATTGCCTGGCGCAGGGACTTTCACATGCATCCCGAGCTCGGCTATGAGGAAGAGAGGACTTCCAAAATAGTTGAAGAACACTTGAGAGAATGGGGATATACAATAAAACGCGTGGGTACTGGAATAATCGCCGATATCGGAAATGGAGAAAAAAAGATAGCTTTAAGGGCCGATATGGATGCTTTGCCCGTTCAGGAAGAGAATGATGTGCCTTACAAATCCAGAACTCCGGGAAAAATGCATGCCTGTGGTCATGATGCCCACACAGCAATGCTCCTTGGAGCTGCAAAGATAATTGCAGAACACAAAGA
>QMUF01000109.1 GCA_003663525.1 Thermococci archaeon
ATCATCTGGAGAAAGGCAGGGCTTAAACCCATCCTCAGCAGCTCTCACGCAAAGGTATCCACCCCTAAAGGATTCTTTGAAAGGAAAGGAGAACTCACAGCTCCTAAAAAACAAATTATTCCCCAAAAAATTGAAAGCAACATAACAGTTGAGGCTCACGAGAGTATTAGACCATACTTTGCTACGTATGCCAAAGCAATTCTCCAAGATATAGAAAATGGAGGAATTGAAGTCAAAAAAATGCACCTTGATATAAAAGGAAGAAGTGAGCATGAGATTAACTTAATCCTATGGGCCAAAGCACCCGGAAAAACCAACGCTCAAGTAAGGGGCCTAGTTGAAGGTATTCTAAGAACACACGCCAGAGAGATCTCTAAAGCCCTAAATAAGTACATAACTATTCACCGAGTAGAAATCAACTTAGAAGAAGCTAAAGAAGAAGTTTCAGAGAATGTAAAACAGATATTATCAAAGAAAGAGGAACTAGAAAAAGAAATAGAAAAACTCCTTCAAGAGGTGGGAGTGGATGAATTCTCTGCCTTAACTGAGGAAAAGAGAAGAGAAGTTGAAGAGAGTCTATTAAAGTCCAAAGTTGAACCAGCGGTAGAAGATTTAAGAAGACGAGTACAAGAGATGTTTAAAGAGCTTCCAAATTCCATATTCAGATGGATGAGACTGGATTGGGAACTTCGGAGAAATGAGGTCTTAATAAGCCTAGAAGCAAGCTTTGACAAGAGAGAGACCTTAATAGGAGTAGTTTCAGACGATAGAATCATAGAAGATGCCCTTCAAGTGCTTAACATGAGCATTCAAGAAATATCCAAGGAACATAAGATTCCAATCAAAATCAAAAAGACAAACATTAATGTGAGGTGATCTTCTCCTCCGCCATGGGGATAAGGCTTTTAAAAAGTAAACTCAGTACTCAAGATCTTCATCATAGCCAAGCTCAGATCTGCCGAGGTCATCACCATTTAAATTTTCATTATTGAATTTTTAAGGGCTACGGTGATAGCACTCAAATCTTTTTCGAAACGTTAAGTTTTTAAATTGAATCCTCATTCCTACATATATGGATACCTTAATAGGAGCTTTGTTAGCATTGGTCTCTGCATTTGGATGGGGAACTGCTTCAGTTCTGATAAAACTTGGAATGAGAAATAAAAGTGCTATTGCTATCAATATTATCAGACTTTATATCACCACATTTGTCTATATCTCAATCTTCTTAATCACTGGCAAGTATAAAGAGATACTATCCCTTTCCCCTGAGATAATTTTGGTAACATTTATTTCGAGCCTTTTTGGTTTTGTTATAGGAGATTACTTTTATTTTAACGCGCTTAAGCTTATGGGTATTTCCAGAACTGTCCCAATCACTTCATCATACCCACTTTGGACAATGCTTTGGGCGTGGATGTTCTTTGGAAAGAAAATCATCACTCAAACTCTCCTTGGAGCACTTTTCATATTTCTGGCAATTGTTATTGTCAGAAAGGGGGGATTAGAGGAACGTCTTAACCCTAAGGGGTTTATATATGCTATTCTAGCGCCGATTTCTTGGAGCATTGCGATAGTTCTACTTGATTTTTTGTCCTTATATATTGATCCCTTTGCACTTGCAGGGCTTAGAATGACATCTGCCGCAATAGGAATTAGTGTCTTCTTACCAAAGTATTCAAAGGAACTCAAAGGAGTGACTAAAAGTGAAATAGGGATTCTTTCTGGAGCTGCATTGCTCGGATTAATAATTGGACAATACGCTTTTGTAAAATCCGTTAGTCTTGTTGGTTCTCATATTTCAACACCTATCAGCGCCATAAATCCAATCGTATCTTCTCTTCTGGCAGTTGCGCTCTTAAAGGAGCCACCAAACAGCAAGATTTTTGTTGGATTAATATTGGCAGTTGTGGGTGTTGTTTTAATAAGTACTGTTCATTAAGACAAGGACCAAGGAGGGCCGGCTTTAGTTGCTTTTATCATTGTTTATTAGAAATGTTGTCAAGATGAAGTAAATGAAGAAAGCCCTGAAGCTATCCTTAAAATCTGATAAACAGCGTAAAGAATTTAAGGTATTGGGCTCTATTATATATCGCCGACAGTGAGGGGACAATTAGTCTCCTCGCATGGGCTCGGTATACCCGCCTTCGCAAGGTATCGGGCTCTATGAGCGAAGTGTGCTCACACCGAGCCCATAGGGCCGGTGCATCCACCCGCGCGAGAAATGAACGCGGGGCTCTGTTGCCGGCCTACAATTTTCCAAAAAATTCTTATACCTACTCTTCTAAAGCATTTTAGAGAGGGGTACCATGACTACACTAATAATTGCAGAAAAGCCCAATGTTGCCAGAAAAATTGCATATGCACTTGCTGAACGGAAACCAATTCGAAAAACAATTGGAAAAGTGCCCTATTACGAGCTTACTCGAGACGGGAAGAAAATAATAGTTGCTCCTGCAGTGGGTCATCTTTTTTCTCTCGCTCCAAAAGAGAAAACCTATGGATATCCTGTCTTTGATATTGATTGGGTACCAGTTTACGTAGCGGAGAAAGGGAAAAGCTATACAAAAGATTACATAAAAGTTCTCAAAAAACTCGCCAAACAAGCAGATGAGTTTGTGATTGCATGTGATTATGATACAGAGGGTGAAGTGATCGGGTACACCGCATTAAAGTACGCATGTGGGGTTGAACCCTCGAAAGCAAAAAGAATGAAGTTTTCTGCTCTAACCAAAAAAGACCTTTTAAGAGCTTGGTATAATCTCGAGCCCACAATAAACTTTGGAATGGCTGATGCAGGGATAACTAGGCATGTTTTAGATTGGTACTGGGGTGTGAACCTGTCAAGGGCCTTAAGTTCTGCCATACGGAAGAGTAGTGGAAAATGGCATATTCTCTCTACTGGTAGAGTCCAAGGCCCTACTCTCAAATTTTTAGTGGATAGAGAAAAGGAAATCGAAAACTTTGTCCCCACCCCTTACTGGGTCATAAAAATGATTCTGGAAAAAAATGGGGAGCAATATACTGCAAATTATGAAAAAGATCGTATTCTAAACGAAGAAGAAGCCAAAAGGATTGTTGAAGAAGCTAAAAAAGGCCCCGCCTTTGTAGAGAAAATTGAGATTAACCAACAAAAGAGAACCCCTCCCCACCCATTTGACCTAGGGACCCTTCAAAGAGAGTCCTATTCTGCCTTTGGTTATAGCCCCAAAAAAACATTAGAGATAGCACAGAAGCTCTATGAGAAAGGTTACTGCCTTCACCCAGATTCGCTCATACCAACTCCCAAGGGAGTGAAAAAAATCAAAGAACTACCCAAGGAAGGTGAAGTCTTCGCCCTTGACTTTGACCTCAAGTTGTCAAGGGCACGATACAGGCTACTCGAAAGGGATACAGACGAGCTCATGTATAAGGTTACCCTTAGCGATAGAACTGAGCTTTATCTAACAGGAGATCATCCAGTTCTGGTTTATCGGGATGACAGGCTAATATTCGTGCCCGTTGAGGAACTCAAAGATGATGATCAGGTAGTGGTTCTCATAAACCCTCGGGAGTTCCAGAGTGTGAGCGAAACTCCAAAGCTGTTTGATTTTATCCTCAAAAACGTCTCCTCCATGAAGGATTACATTCTCTATGATCAATCATTTGGTTCCGTTCTAAGGAATAGGATAAAGAAAGCTGGATTGAAAGTGGAAATCCTGTGGAGGTTCAAAATTAAGGAACCTACATACTACAAATATCTCAGAGGCAAAATGCCAGTTCCTGTATTCAAGTTCCTTATAGAGAGAGGGGTAATCTCAAAGGAAGAGGCGAGAGAAGTTTTTAAAGGATTCTCGTACAGTACCTCATTATCTGCGGTTTCGTTTGAGTTCAATGAAGACTTCTGGTACTTGTATGGCTTTGTAGTTGGGGATGGTCATCTTGATAAAAGGGGTCAGATAATAATAGCCGCCAGGGATAGAACAGAGGAAACTATAAGGGCTCTTCAGGAAGTTGCAAATTCTATAGGTGTTCCATTTGCTTATGATTCAAGATACAAGATAATATGCCTCGGTAGCAAGTCTCTGGTGAGACTGTTTGAACTCCTTAGCTGTCCATATGGAAACAAAACGAAAATATTTGAGATTCCCGGTGAGGTAATGGCAAAACCCGAATGGATGGCTTCGTTCTTAGCTGGCTACTACGATGCTAATAGTCACATTGGAACCAAGCCAACAGGCAGTAGAAAATCACTGTCTCCTCAAATCGTTCTAACCTCTAAGAACAGAAGAGCAATATACACAGTTAAACTCATGTGGCAGTTGCTCGGTGTTGGCACTTATCTGTGGGAGAGAAAAGACAAAAATGGGAATCTCATGGCCTACGAGCTCAAAGTGTATTCGCGGGATTCTCTCAAGTTTTATGAGATTATGAAGGACCACCTACGAGTGAAAAGGCGTGATTTGGAAAAGGTTCGAAAGGTTGCAATCAGGAAGAGAAAATCTTATTCCCATCACTACAGTGTGCTGAAGGTTACAGACTGGAATAGCAAGTTAAAGAGCAATAAAAAGCTTTGGAAAGAGTTTGACATGTCCAACCAAACAGCTCACGGAAGGGGGATAAGCCTCGACAAGCTCAGAAGGATCAGAGATTACCTGACCGATGAAGACCTCCGCAGGATTGCCACGGGAGACGTTTACATTCTTGGGATAAAGTCCATCGAGAAGTTTCACTATTGTGGTAAGGTCTACGACCTTGTCGTTGAGGATTACCATAACTTCATCGCCAATGGTGTTGTCGTTCACAACTGCTCCTATCCGAGGACAAGCTCTCAAAAGCTCCCCAAGAACCTAAACTTCCGCTCGATAATCCAAAACCTGGCAAAAATTCCAGAGTATAAACCCCACGCCCATGAGCTCTTAGGAAAAGGAGTTTTAAAACCAGTTGAAGGCAAGAAAGATGATCCTGCTCATCCAGCTATATACCCAACAGGTGAAGTACCAAAGCCAGGAGACTTAAACAAAGACGAACAAAATCTCTATGATTTGATTGTTAGACGATTTCTTGCGGCATTTGCAGAACCAGCAATTAGAGAAAGTATGAAGATTGTTATAAATTCAAACAAGCATCATTTCATTCTTAGCGGCTCAAGAACAATTAAAGAGGGATGGCTTAAGATTTATGGAAAATATGTAAAGTTTGATGAAATTATTCTTCCAAAATTTGAGAAAGGAGAAAAAGTGAATGTCATTCAGATAAAAAAAGAGAAAAAGAAAACCAAACCTCCTGCAAGGTATTCTCCTGCTAGCATTATTAAAAAAATGGAAGATTTGGGAATCGGAACAAAAGCAACAAGAGCTCAGATTCTGGAAACTCTTTACTCCCGAGGGTACATAGAGGGGAAAAAGAAAATAAAAGTCACTCCTCTTGGTATAAAAGTCATTGAAGCCCTCGAAAATAATGTCCCAGATATCATAAGCGTTGAACTTACAAGGGAATTTGAACAAAAAATGGAAGAGATTATGGCAAGAAAACTAAAAAAAGAGAAGGTAATTGAAGAATCAAAAACAGCGCTAATCAAAGTACTAAAAGAGTTCAAAAACAAAGAGGGTGAGA
>QMUF01000110.1 GCA_003663525.1 Thermococci archaeon
AGTATCTGACGGTGGCCTCTCCGAGGCCCTATTACGTTACAAGAGTTTAAAAAGCTTTCTACTCAAGTGCCGATTTTAGGATTCTTACATCCCCGCCCTGAAGGACGAGGCTTTCACGAGGTAAAACTGGAGAAATTTAAAGGAAATAAGATAAAAACAGACTGCTATTGAGGCAAACTTAACTTTCTTCCCTCAATTCTTCCACAGGTAGCTTCATTCTTGAAACAGCTACAAGGGTGATAATACCCAATATTGGCATAAATGCCAGCTCTGCCAGTGCAAGGCTCTCACTTTGTTTAGCAAGGATTTCTGTTATTGAAGGCGCAATTGCGTTTGCTGAGTTTGATACCAAGCCCAAAGCAAAGGATGCCCTTGGATATATGTTCCTTGGATAGGTAGCCGGAGCGGAAGTCCAGAAAGCCGGGCCTGTCCCTTGAAGAGCACCAATAAGCCATACTGAAGCAAATGTCAATGAATAATTGCCAGCAAGCATTGCTTTTGAATAAATAGCTAATCCGACAAAGGCTATAGCATAAGAAAGGATCATGACTTGAATAATGGCTTTAAACAGTCCTCTTGAGCTTGGATTTTTCTTTGAGAGCTGGAATCCCACAAATCCCATTACTATTGACCATATTGCCTTTGAAATGTTGAGACTTGTACTCAAGTTTGCTACTTGATCTTTAGTCCACCCTAATCCATAGCCGAGGGATGAAGAGAATCCAATTATTGTAAATATTACCCACAGAGCTGGGAAGAAAGTAAATCCAAGCACCCATGTGAACTTCATCTTCCAAATATTTACTTCTGCTGAGCTCTCTTTTTTATGAATTATCTCAAAGTCCTCTGTAAAGAGCCACCATATCAGAAGAACTGTGTACATTATAAGTACGGTGATTAAAAATGCGACTTTCCAACCAAAAGCACTTACTAAATATTTGGCACTCATCGAGCCAAAAACACCACCCCAAAATATACCCGAAAGAATAATACCCTTGGCAAATGGTCTCTCTGCAACGAAGTAGTTTGCTATCTGCGTGCTGAATAACGGAACTAGATTAACCACGAAACCCTGAATGAACCTAAGGAATACCACAAGGTGCCAGTTTCCAGTATAAGGGATTAAAATCTGAGGTATTGCAGCAAAACTTAACGCTATCGCAACACTTCTCTTAAAACTCCCTTCATAAAGCTTTGTATGACCAAGAAGAAATGCTATGAAAAGGCCAAAAACATATGCAACATGCTGTAGATCATAAGCCTCAGCACTTATTCCAAAGTGAGAGATAATATCAGGCTTTGCAACACTCATCATGCTTAAGGTTCCAAATCCTGCTGTCATAACCAATGTGTCTAGGATTACAGACTTCCAACGCTTCATATTATCACCTCACGGCTTTCCGATGGACAACATAAAGGAAATAAAGATTACATCATCCCTACTGAACAGGTTTAAATTTAAAAATCTTTTTACACAAATAAATCTTAAGAAAAAGAGGATAAAGAGAACTCAACCAATCTGGAACGCTGCACTCCTAAGTTCTCCTCTCTCAAAGCGGTGTGGATCGTACCAGTCCCAATCCAAGGGGACCTTTGTTTCTCCTTTGACAATCAACTCTGCCATCGCTTCCCCAACTCCTGGAGCCATCATGAAACCGTGTCCGCTAAATCCAGCTGCAATGTAAAAACCGTCTATATAGTTAATCTTTCCTATTGCTGGGTTGCTGTCTGGCGTTTTTGCATAGAAGCCTGCCCATTGTCTTATTACGTGAGCGTATTTGAGCGCTGGAACTATCTTTGTCGCCCATTTTAGAACTTCCCTCAGGAACTCGTATGTAGCAGTCATGTCGTAAGTTGGGCCGTACTCCAAACCCGTTCCGCAGAGAACTCCTCCATCTTCACCATCTTGAAGGAGGTAAGAATCGTTCCAGGCCGGTGGACAAACCAAGGGATCGATCTGCCCCTCTTTCAGGGGCTCCGTCTTAACAAGCTGGTGCTTATAGGGTTTTATTGGGATGAACTCCTTATCCAGACCTACCATCTCATTGATGATAGGAGCCCATGCGTTTGCGGCATTTATAACAACATCTGCTTTTATGGTTCCTTTATCCGTCTTAACACCTTTAACTTCATTATTCTCGGCTATAACATCGATTACCTCGGTATACTCGTAAATCTCTGCTCCAAGCTCTTTAGCCTTTCTTGCAAAGGCAAAAACCGTCTTGAAAGGATTGGCCTTCCCATCCGTTGGGTTCCACTGCCCAGCCAAGAACTCATCGACATTTAGGGGTGGAACTATCTCTTTTGCTTCCTCTGGGCTTATGAGCCTTGTTGGGACATCAAACTTGTTGTGGAGCTTTATGTTCTCTTTAAAAGCTTCAACTTCTTCTTCAGTTGTCGCAAGGAAAAGATAACCAGTTTGTTTAAAGTTTACATCATACTCAAGCTCCTCGCTGAGCTTTTTCCACCTCTCTATATTGTAGCGCTGGAGCTTTATGTTGGCTTCATCCGTGAACTGCTGTCTAATTCCAGTAGCACATCTAAATGTTGAACCACTTCCAAGATAGCCCTTCTCAACAAGAACGACATCAACGCCAAGCTTTGCTAAGTGATAAGCTATTGAGGTACCTGTGCTTCCTCCTCCTATAACAACCACTTCCGCTTTACTCTTCATCCATCTCACCCACCAAAACTCCTGCTGGAACAGGTCTAACGGGGATCCTAGTTGTGGGTAGCTTTATCTCATCCGGCTTCTTTCCAGTCTTTCTCGCTATTATGCTGATTATCATTGGAATGCAAGTTCTTCCTTGGCAAGGCCCCATACCAACCCTCAAAAGGCGCTTGATCGTCTCTATGTCCGTCACACCTTGATCGATGAGTGCTTCTATCTCTTCGAGCGTTACATCATTGCACCTGCATATTATTTTCTCCCCTTTTTCGCTCATTCTCTCACCACCTTAACAGCCCTAACATCCCAAGCCAGTTTAAGAGGCATTTCCACGGTTATTATCGGCGTATCCCCTTTGCTTTTCTCCCTTGGAATCACTGTTACAACCTTTCCTTTCCCAACTTCTTCGCCTACTCTACTGAGCAAGATCACTTCCTCCCCAACTTTCGGAACCGGGAGAATTTCATGTGGCATTGTTACCCTTGCTTTGTTTCCAATGTAGTGCACCATGAAAAACGCCAATCCCGGGCAAATTTGAACACAAAGAGAACAGCCAATGCATTTTTCATATTCAACGACGGGGAGAGCATTCGGATGCTCCATGAGAACAGCATTTGTTGGACAAATCTCTGCACACGGCGTGCACGGAATTTCTTGCGGGCATTCTGGAATTGCCACCGGCCGTTGCCTTAGTCTATCTTCATCCGGTAACTCAACATATTCTTTTAGTTCTTCAACACTTAAGAATCCCTCTTTCAAATACTGGGGGATTTCACTCATTTTACCACCACCTTTTTAAGGCCCTCAAGAACCTTCCTTCCAAACGGGCCGCTCCTGAATACTTCAAGCTCTTTTTGAGCTTCTTCTATCTTCTTGAGCCATTCTGATGAAGCAACCCCTGCAATCAAAGCAGCTCCAATCCCCGCTATCTTCCCTTCAAGCATTGCCGTGGTTGCTTCCTCAATTCCCGCTGAATCTCCGGCAACAAAGATTCCCTTTACCGTCGTCTCCATTCTTGAGTCTCTTATCACCACATGTCCTCCAAGCTCGGGAACATACTTTATTTGACATCCTACTTGGTGAAGAAGCTCTATACTTGGCCTTAATCCAACGGCCAAAGCAATCACATCAACGTCAAAGACTTTTTCTGTTCCCGGAATCACGTTCCACTTTTCGTCAAGCTGAGCCACAATCGCTCTTTCAACTTTTTCATTCCCTTCGGCCCTAAGAATTGTATGTCTTGTTAGTATTGGAATTCCAAGCCTTCTAACCTTGGCTGCGTGAACAAAATAGCCTCCAATCTTTGGCATTGCTTCCACTATTGCCTCCACTTTTACTCCGGCCTGATAGAGTTGATAAGCTAAGATCAATCCAACGTTGCCTGCTCCAACGATCAGAACTCTATCGCCGGGCTTTACTCCATAAGTATTCATAAGAGTTTGTATTGCTCCAGCCCCATAAACTCCGGGCAAATCGTTATTTTCGAAAGGTATCATCCTCTCCATTGCACCTGTTGCAACAACAACAGTCTTCCCCTTAAATTCAACCAGTTCCTTGTTTTTCTTGACTCCAACCACAAGCTTCTCTTCTCCATTTTGAAGAAGCATTAATGCCGAGGTCTCCAAGAAAATTTCCACATTCCTTTTCTTGAGCTCCTCTTGCAGTATCTCGGCAATTTTTATTCCTCTAACTCCAGCAAACTGTTCTCTCTTTCCAAAGAATTTGTGCGTCTGCTTAACTAACTGTCCTCCGAGCATCGGATTTTCATCTAAGAGGACTACTTTAGCTCCAGCATCGCTTGCGTTTATAGCCGCCATCATTCCTGCTGGGCCGCCTCCTATAACAACAACATCGGCTTCTATTCTTTGTGGTTCTTTCCATTTGGGCGGTTTCATTGTTTTAGGGAGCATTGGCTTTTCTTTTTGTCTCTCTATCTGCATGCCTTCCTCAACAAGAGTTATACATGTCCTTACATTTGGTATGCCATTTACCTTCATTAAGCAAGAGGAACACTTTCCAATGGCACAAAAGAGCCCTCTTGGCCTGTGCTTTTCTATTGAGTGCTGGAAAGTTTTTACACCCGCCGCATACAGAGCCATTGCAATTGTTTCACCCTCATGTGCTTTTATTGGCTTTCCTTCAAAATAGATGGTCACTTCTTTTCCGCGAATCCTCTCGAAATTTAAAATAGGGTGTTCACTAAGGCGCATAAAGTTTCACCAAGGTAAAATAAACTACTCTCACTTTAAAGATTTTTCTATAGAAAGGTTATCCACTTTTGGTTGAAATTAACCTCGCACAAAAGCCCAAAAGTTTTTGGGGTTCCCTAAAATTCCCCAATCTTACAACAAAAGGGAATAGAAAATAGGTTTGCAAAGTTCAACCTATTTTTGACCCCACCCTCTAAAGGGTGAGATTTCCATGTAGTCCTTTTTCTAACCTCCAGATTCCTATTGAATGTGACAAAATCCCAAAAAGGGCTAAGTATTTATATAAAGTAGAAAATTATAGGTACGGTGAGGCACGTGTTACTCCTCAGCAGGAAAGACTTAGAAAAGATATTACCAATGAGAGATGTGATTGAGGCAGTAGAACAAGCCTTCAGAGAGCTTTATTATAAGAAAGCCAAAGTACCTTTAAGGACAATAATAGAAATTGAAAAACACAACGGTTTCCTTCTCTACATGCCCAGTTATTTGGAGGACTCAAATGCTTTAGCGATTAAAGTTGTTTCATTATATCCCGAGAATCCTAAAAAAGGCCTTCCAAGTGTCTTAGCCTCGGTATTGGTGAATGATCCCAAAACCGGGGAACCCTTAGCCCTTATGGAGGGTACTTACATAACCGCAATGAGAACTGGAGCAGCCAGTGGAGTTG
>QMUF01000111.1 GCA_003663525.1 Thermococci archaeon
TACTCCAACATGCCCGTACTGTCCAATGGCAGTGAGAATGGCACACAAATTTGCAATTGAACATGCCCTCGCTGGCAATGACAAAATCCTTGGTAACATGATAGAGGCCATTGAATTCCCCGAACTTGCCGATCAATATGGGGTTATGGCAGTTCCGAAGGTTGTTATCAAAGTAGATGGTGAAGACAAAGTCTCATTTGAGGGGGCCTATCCTGAGAAAATGTTCCTTGAAAAACTTCTTGAAGCTCTCGAGTGAAACCTATTCTTTTCTTATTTTATTCTAAAGAAATAGTTACAGAAAAGAAAATTTTCTAAATATAGATCATTCGATATCTAAGATTTTCCTTAGCTCATCAGTCTTTAAAAATCTCCTGTTGTCGTATATTAACTCTCCACTGACGAAAACTTTTTCTACGTCACTTCCTTTAGCTGAATAGACAAGATGAGACAACATATTCTCCTTTGGTAAAAAGTGGAGTTTCCTTGCGTTTATAAGCACCAAATCAGCAAGATATCCATTTTCTATAAGGCCTGCTTTTAGATTTAGAGCTTTGGCTCCTCCTAATGTCGCCCAGTAAAAGACATCCTTTGCAGTAGGCATTACAGGATTGTTATTTTTCACCTTATTTAAAATAGCTGCAAATTTCATCTCCAGGATCATATCCATAGAGTTATTAGAAACTGCACAATCATTTCCGAGAGCTATTTTACCACCGAGTTTCCAGATGTCAAGTATGGGCCCAACATAACCTTCCAGTTTTGCTAAACTTACAGGACAATGAACCAAGGTTGCATTACTCCTTGCATAGAGTTTAACTTCCTCTTTCGATAGATAAACTCCGTGAACTCCAACAAAGTTGGGCCTTAAAGCCCCTATGTTTTTTAAGTATTCGACTGGCAAAAGGCTTTCTCTTTCCTTAACTCTAAGTACTTCTTCCCTACTTTGAGAAACGTGCATATGGATCAAAGCCTCTTTCTTCTCTGCCAGCTCTTTGGTTTCCATTAAAAGGTCTTTCGAGACTGTATCAGTTGCGTGAGGGGCCAGTGTTGCATTTATGAGGTTATCTTTATCCTTCCACTTCTCGAAGAATTTAAAGCCAAGTTTAGGATCTGCAATTGGCATGTCAATAAGGTCCATCATCGTCTGACCGATAAAGGCCCTAACACCAAGTTTTTTAGCAGCTTTCGCTATTTGCCATGCAAAGAAATAATGATCATTTATAGTTGTAGAGCCATTTGCGATAGCTTCAGCAATCCCTATTAGAGCCCACTTATAAATTTCCTCTTCATTCCATTCTTTTTCCATAGGCCATATTACGTCATTAAGCCACTTATCTAATGGCATATCATCTCCAAAGCCCCTAAATCTATTCATGGCCACGTGCGTATGAGCATTCACCAGCCCCGGAATTAAAAGGTATCCTTTACCTCCATAAACTTCATCAACATCAAATTCCCCTATATTTTTTGAAGAGATTATGTTAACTATCCTATCTCCTTCTATTAAAACTGTTGCATCTTTTTTGAGTCCATTGACATCAAGAACATAATCAGCAACAATTGCCTTCATTTTCACTCCCTCCTGGGAATTAACTTTTGAATGGCAATATATTTAAATCCTATGCCAGATTGACAATTCTAAAAGCGAAGGTTTTAAATATGGTTTTACAAGTTAGTGGTGTGATGAGTATGCCGTTAATATTTGAAGTAAAGGGCAAAAGATTCCTTGCAAAAGCCCTCTGGAATAATTGACTCTTTTCTGGGATAAATTAATAAAGTCAACAATAAAAATTCAAGCAAGATTGGAGGTGTTTTATGATGATTGAAAAAATTTACTGCGCGGATGTAAAGCCTAAAATGGAAGGAGAAAGAGTAAGACTTGCAGGGTGGGTTTATAGAAAAAGAGAAGTTGGTAACAAAGTGTTTATAGTATTGAGAGACTCAAGTGGAGTAATTCAAACCATATTCATAAAAGACTTGAGTGAAGATGCATATGGAAAAGCAAAACAAGTGGGAATAGAATCAAGCGTGATTATTGAGGGAACCGTAAAAAGTGACCCCAGAGCCCCAACCGGAGTTGAAATTCAAGCAGATAAAATTGAAATAATCCAAAACGTTGAATTCTTCCCCATCACAAAGGACGCAAGTGATGAATTCTTACTCGACGTGAGACACTTACACTTACACTCACCAAAAGTTGGGAGTATAATGAAGGTGAAAGGCACTTTAATGCAAGCGGCAAGAGAATGGCTCCTCCAAGATGGATGGTACGAAGTCTTTCCCCCAATCCTTGTTACCGGAGCCGTTGAAGGAGGAGCCACACTCTTCAAACTGAAATACTTTGATAAGGAAGCCTACCTAAGCCAATCAGCCCAACTCTACCTCGAGGCCGCAATATTTGGCCTCGAAAAAGTTTGGAGCTTAACACCAAGCTTTAGGGCTGAAAAGAGCAGAACAAGAAGACACCTCACCGAGTACTGGCATTTAGAACTTGAAGCCGCTTGGATGGACTTATGGGATCTCCTTAAGGTGGAGGAAGAACTTGTAAGCTACATGCTTCAAAGAACGTTAGAAGTTAGAAAGAAAGAAATTGAAGAGTTTAGGAAAGACTTCACAACCCTCAAGAACAGCGAACCACCATTCCCGAGAATAAGTTATGACGAAGCTATTGATATTTTGCAAAGTAAGGGAGTTAAAATCGAGTGGGGAGAAGACATGGGTGCGGATGAGGAGAGGATTCTAACACAAGAGTTCGACAAGCCATTCTTCGTCTACGGTTATCCAAAGCACATAAAGGCATTCTACATGAAGGAGGATCCCGAAGACTCAAGAAAAGCATTAGCTGCGGACATGCTGGCCCCAGAGGGGTACGGTGAAGTAATTGGGGGATCAGAGAGGGAAGATGATTACAACAAGCTTGTTCAGAGAATAATCGAGGAAGGCATGGATCCAAAGAACTACGAGTGGTACCTCGACCTTAGGAAGTACGGTAGTGTTCCACACAGTGGATTTGGTCTCGGGCTTGAAAGATTGGTAGCTTGGGTTCTAAAACTCGACCATATTAGATGGGCAACCCTCTTCCCAAGAACACCATCCAGAATTTACCCCTAAAACCTCTCTGCTTTTAAATTTTCAAAAACCGTAAGATTTATAAATGCAACCAAGCCCAATAAACTCCGAGGGCCCGTAGCCTAGCAGGATAGGGCGCCGGCCTTCTAAGCCGGAGGTCCCGGGTTCGAATCCCGGCGGGTCCGCCAAACTTTTTAAAAACTCATGTGTTCTCCAAAATTTTCTCCAAAATCTTGACAAGTCCTTCCGCGCTTTCCCTAAGCTCTTCGCTCATCTCAACAAAAAGTCCCGTTTGCTTTGGCTGGGCGCCTATAAGAATGAACTTTGCCTTTGTGTGCTGCTTTAGGTATCTAACTAAAAGTTTCAAGGGCATCTTGTGGGTTGAGAAAGCTTCCCCCAAGGTCCCCTCTGGATCAGCCAAGACTATCTCGCCCGGCTTTCCTTCAAAATGAACGGCATCTATAAAGACCACATGTGAAGGGTTTTCTCGTATTATCTTCCCGGTGTAGCTCTCAGGCATTTCACCACAGTTCAGGAAAACCACTTTTTGATTAGAAATCATTCCTTTCAATTTTTCAACAACATAAACTCCAAAAGCATCATCTCCCCTAGTATCGTTTCCAATACCACAAATCAGGACCTTCTTAGCATCTTTAAAAAATTCCTCTAACTCCATTTAAACCACCACAAATAAAGATTAAAGGGAATCAGCAACTCTTTCAATCTTTTTGGAGAATTCACTTTTCAATAGCTCCTTAACATTGCCGAGTTTCTCGTCCAAGTCTTTGTAAAGAGGAATTCCAACTAAATAAGGAACATTGAACTCATTGGCAATTTCCTCAATGTCTTTTTCTTCATCCAGCTTTAAATTCTCCACAAGGCCAACTATCTTGAACTTCTGCTCTTTTAAGAGTTCAAGCAGTTTTTTAATCACATTAATGGCGAGTTTTGATGGTGTTGCCACAACTACGAACTCTCCCTCCTTAAGAAATCTCAAAACATCTAAAAATTGATCTCCCATTCCTGGAGGCATGTCAATGATAAGGAAATCCAGTTCTTCCCACCTTGTTATAGCCAAGAGCTCTATTAAAGCATCACTTATCTCCATTCCTCTTAAAGGAGTAGGTTTATCCTCAGAATAATAAACAATGCTCATGAACTTAATACCATGAACTTCTGGGGGAACTACTCCTCTATCTTCCTCTGGAAATTCTTTGGGTTCAAAGCCAAGAATGATATGGTCACTGGTCCCATGGAAGTCTAGATCAAGAAGACCAACTTTATAACCTTTCTTTGCAAGAACTAAAGCCAAGATAGTAGATACCATTGATTTACCGACTCCACCTTTTCCACTCACTACTGGAATAATCCTTTTTACTTTTTCAAGCCTTGCTTCAATGGCCTTTATTCTTGGGTCAATCACTCTTCATCACCTTCAACTTTTATTGCAGCTAGATAAACCCCTCTTCCTTTTGTAACTTCAAAGTCCCTACTTCCACATTTTGGGCAGGCCAAAAAGGCGTGAACAACTTCTGGGATAAAGTGAATGTCCTCCTTTATTGTCTCGTTAAAGCTTTCTTTTACGTCTTTAAGCTTCCATTCGTTTTCACAGTTTCTACACTTGAATTCTGCTTCTTCAACAATAAATTCGAGTTCTGATTCCTCTGCAATCGTTCCCTTTTTTATCTCGTTAATAGCAAACTCTAATATTTCCTGATTAACATCTTGAAGTTCCCCAAGAGATATCCTCATTGCAAGTACTTTTTCTTTCCCATGCTGTCTTGCAAACTCAATTGCAGTCCTAACTATACCATCAGCAAGTGCCCATTCGTGCATTCTATCCCCTCCAGAAGAGTCTAAACGATGGGGTTTATAAATGGTGGTGTTTTGAACAAAAGGTGGTGGACTACCCTGCCCTTTCGGACGGGGTCCCCTGCTTCATCAGGAAGACTTGCCCCGTGATGACTGCCAGATACGGCACGAGGCGGGGTAGAGGTCCTCCCTCCACAGGCAATCCGGGTCGTCCCAACCCTTCATCCAAACCCCTCTTCAAAATGTTGAGTGAAGCGTTCAAGTCCCTCTCCAGCACCAGCCCACACTTCGGGCATGCAAACACCCTATCAGAAAGCTCCAACTCTCCAACAACGAAACCACAGCGAGAGCAAGTCCTCGAAGTGTAAGCTGGTTTAACGAAAACAACCCTCCGACCAGCCCTCCCAGCCTTGTCGGAGAGTATTCTGACAAACTCCTTCAAAGCCGAATCCAGA
>QMUF01000112.1 GCA_003663525.1 Thermococci archaeon
CTTATGTAGAGAAACTTGAAATGAGAGGCTTCAAATCATATGGAAGTAGAAAAATCGTAGTTCCTTTTTCTAGAGGATTCACGGCTATAGTGGGAGCCAATGGAAGTGGGAAGAGCAATATTGGTGATGCTATTCTCTTTGTTCTTGGTGGGTTATCTGCGAAGGCCATGCGTGCTACTAGGATTGGTGACTTAATATTTGCAGGTACCAAAGAGGAAGCCCCAGCTAAATATGCGGAGGTTGCAATGTATTTTAATAATGAAGATCGGGGCTTTCCAATAGATGAGGATGAAGTCGTTATAAAGAGGCGGGTTTACCCAGATGGTAGGAGTGCTTATTGGTTGAATGGAAAAAGAACAAGTAGAAGCGATATCCTCGATGTTTTAAGTGCTGCAATGATTTCACCTGATGGGTATAATCTCGTCCTGCAGGGAGACATAACAAAGTTCATTAAAATGAGTCCAACAGAGAGAAGAATGATAATAGATGAAATTTCTGGGATTGCTGAGTATGATGAAAAGAAGAAAAAAGCAATGGAAGAACTTAAACAGGCAGAAGAGAACCTTGCGAGAGTAGATCTCCTGATCAGAGAAGTAAAAACTCAACTGGATAAGCTCGAAAAGGAAAGGAACGACGCATTAAGGTATCTTGATCTAAAAGAAAAACTCGAAGTCGCAAGGACTACACTTCTTGCAGGAGAAGTTAAGAGGTTGCAGAACCTTATTGCTGAGAGCAGGGCAAGAGATGAAGAAATCGAGGTTGAGATAGAGCGCATAAATGGAGAACTAGAGAATATAGCAAAAACGATAGTGGAAAAAGAGAAGACTCTGAATCAAATAGAGAGGGAACTTGAAGAAAAGAGTGAGGATGGCATACTGGATGTAACAAAGAAGATAAGTGAGGTAACTTCTCAAATAGAGCTTGCTAAAAGGAACATTGAATTAGCTAAGAAAGAAATAAGTGAAAGCCAAAGACGGCTTGTAAAGGCCAAAGAAGATTTAAAAAACGTTTCTGCAGAGATAGAAAAAGGCAAATCTGCTATTGAAAGATGGAAGAAACGGAGGGAAAATCTTATCGCTGAAATCCAGAAAAAAGAAAAGGAGAAAAATGAATTAATCCTGAAGCTCGCTGAGATAGATAAGAACTTCACTATTGCAAAGCAAGAGTTGGATAAAGTTGAAGCAGAACTTGAAAATGCAAAGAAAACTCAGTACTTTAAGGAAAGTGAAATCACAAAAATTACAGAGGAAATAGAGCGGATTAAAAGTAGAATTTCCCAGCAATCTACTAGGCGCCTTATTCTGAAGAGTAAACTTGAAGAACTTAAGGCAGAAATAAATGTTAAAAAATCTGAACTTTCAGAGATAGATTCAAAAATTGAAAAAGCAAGTGTAAGACTGAGAAAAATTGAAAAAGAACTTGAAAAAGGCCAAAAGAAGTTGGAAAAAATCGTCCCAGAGATTAAAAAACTTAATGAAGAGCTCATCAAGGCCGAGGCTCGAAAAGAGGTAAACCAAAATAAGACACTTGAAGCAATTAAAAACGCTAACATCCCCGGAATTTATGGTTCTTTAGCTGAGCTCATTAGAGTTAGAGATGATACCTATCTTACTGCTGTGGAAGTTGCTCTGGGCTCTCATGCAGGCAATGTTGTGGTGAAAGATGATAAGGTGGCGGAAGAAGCTATAAGGTTTTTAAAACGAAATAGGCTTGGAAGACTAACCTTTTTACCCCTTAATAAGATAAAACCGAGAAAATTGAATGGAGTTTCCAAAGGTATGCCAGTTATGGATGTCATTGAATATGATCCACAATTTAAGAACGCTGTTGCATTTGCTGTGGGGGATACCCTAATAGTTAATGATATGGAGGAAGCAAGGGATGTTGGTATTGGCAAAGTTAGGATGGTAACCCTTGAGGGAGAGCTTTTAGAGAGAAGTGGAGTCATTGTTGGGGGATATTACCGGCCAAGAACAAAACTTGCTATCAACACTGATGAGATAAAAATGGCATTGGCTTCTCGTGAGAAGGAGAAAAATGCTTTGGAATCTCAAATAAACGCCCTTAAACTTGAACAAAGGGGAATTGAGAGGGAATTATTTGAACTTAGAGTGAAGAAGAGTGACGTTTCTAAAGACTTACAGATGATTCAAAAAGAAATGGATAGATTTTTGAACGAGGATAAGGCCCTAAAGGAAGAGATTGAAACTGGGGAGAGTAGGTTAAAGGAACTTGAGTCCCTCATCCATCAAACAAAAGGAGATCTTGCAAAGCTTAGTGGAAGAGTGGAGAGACTTGAAAAGATAAGAAACAAACTCAGAAAGGCCCTAGACAACCCCGAAGCTAGAGAGCTCAACCAAAAGATAAGAGAGGTTGAACATGAGATAAGCAAGCTCAGGGAAGAGCTTAGTAAAGTTGAATCGAGACTTGAGAACCTTGACATAAGGATTAATGAGGAACTTATCCCAAGAAAAGCTGACCTTGAAGAGGAAATTGAGGGCATTGTCAATAGAATAAATGCTTTCAAGGCCAGTATCAAACAAAACGAAGAGGACATAAAATCACTGCAGGCCCAACTTAAAGAACTGCAAGAAAAGGAGCAAGCTGTAAAAGATGAATTAAAGGCTTTAAGAGATGAGAAGGACAGACTTAGGGAAGAAATTTCTCAAATGAGAGAAGAGAAAGAGAAGTTGAGAGATGTCTTGCAGAAACTTAGGTTGGAAGCTAACTCTCTCAAGATAAAAATGGCTCAATATGAATCCCAGCTCAGGGAAAAAGAGGGTGAATTAAAGCACCATGATGTTAAGGTTGTTAAGGAAATTCCAGAGAATCTTGAAAAGCTTAGGGAAGAAATCGAACAAATGGAAGATGAGATTCGAGAACTTGAGCCAGTAAACATGAAGGCTATTGAGGACTATGAGGTTGTTGAAAGGCGCTATCTGGAACTTAAATCAAAGAGGGAGAGACTTGAGGCTGAAAAAGACAGTATTATTGAGTTTATAAACGAAATAGAAAGCCAAAAGAGAAATGTGTTTATGCAAACGCTGAATGCAATAGCTAAAAACTTCTCAGAACTTTTTACAAAACTTTCTCCTGGAGGAGAAGCAAAGCTTGTTCTTGAAAACGAAGAAGACCCCTTCAGGGGGGGTTTGGACATAGAAGCAAAACCCGCTGGAAAAGAAGTGAAAAGAATCGAGGCTATGAGTGGTGGAGAAAAGGCATTGACAGCATTGGCATTTGTGTTTGCTATACAGCACTTTAAACCGGCTCCATTCTATCTCTTCGATGAAATTGATGCTCACCTTGACGATGCAAACGTTAAGAGAGTGGCAGATCTTATAAAAGAGGCCTCAAAAGACAGTCAGTTCATAGTTATTACACTGAGAGATGTCATGATGTCAAATGCAGATAAAATAATTGGTGTTTCAATGCGTAGAGGTGTCTCAAGGGTTGTTAGTTTAAGCCTTGAAAAGGCCATGGAATATTTGGAGAAAGCGAGGGCAAAAAATGCCAATGCCCTCGGGTTGTAGGTGAAATGAGATGGAATACAGGAGAGAAGAGGAAATCACACCAATTGACATCCTCTTACAGCTTGTGACAATGGGAAAAGTTGACCCCTGGAATATTGACATAGTGGATATCACTGAGAAATATATTGAGCGTATAAGGGAAATGCGGGATCTGGACTTGAGGGTATCTGCAAGGGCCATTTTAGCTGCTTCAATCCTCCTTAGAATGAAGACCGAGGCCTTGCTTTATACCAAGGAGGATGATGGGGAAGAACAAAAAGAGGAAGAGAGAATAAGAGTAGATGTTGATCCTTATGTTCCACCCCTTAGAAGAGCAGAGCGTTATTACACTCTGGATGATTTGATAGAGGCCCTAATGGATGCCCTTAAAGAAACTGAGAAAAGAAAACCCAAGAAGAAAAAGGAGGTTAAAATTGAAGAGGAGATATTTGTTGTGGATGATTTTCGTGTGGATATAGAAAAGCATGTTAATAAGCTCTATGAAATAGTAAGAGAGCTTTACTCGAATACCAGGGATAAAATAGCTTTCTGGGAGCTTGTTTTTGATCCCAGCCCAAAGATAGTTGCGAGAACCTTCCTTTACCTTCTTTTCCTAGCGAATATGGGCAAAATTGAACTAATTCAAGAGGAACCCTTTGGAGAAATATTCATTGTCCCCATGGAGAATTGAGAAACCAGATCTCTTTCCTTCCTCTTGGTCAAGCGAAGGGTTGTAGCTAGGAAGGGCAAAATCAAGTTTTTTGTTTTAAAAACCGGTTGATGAGTCTCTCTTCTGCGTGTTTGATGACCAGCATTAAGATACCTAAAAAAAGTTTTTGATGGTGCCGGGGGCGGGCTTTGAACCCGCGACCTCCCGGTTTCTCAGGCTCCCCCGAAAGGGAGCGGCCCTATGAGCCGGGCGCTCTGACCAGGCTGAGCCACCCCGGCACTTTCGCATATACCTCTTTGTGTTTTATTTTTAAATCTTTCGCCGTTGTTAAATGTTTTCAAGAATGAGCTTAAGGAGTTTCCCATCATTTACAGCTATTATGTTTAACTTTTCAGATGCATTTAGATTAAACCTAAGTTCTCTCCCCTCATCGTCGGTTACAATTGCTCCGGCTTCTTTTGCAATTATGTAACCTGCTGCTATGTCTGTAGGCCGAACATAATTTCTTATATCAATTACCCCATCTAAAGAACCCCTAGCAAGATATGCCAGCTCTATTGCAATGGCCCCTAATACCCTAGTTCTCCGAACTTTTTCAACGAGTTTTGCCCCTCTATTTCTGGTGTAAAAACTTATTGAGATAGAATTCTCATTTAAAGGCCTTGTTCTTATCATTTCTCCATTTAAATATGCTCCTTCATTGGGGATGCCCTCGTAGACATTTTTTGTAATAAACTCATAAAGCATTGCGTATAAAGGCTCGTCTCCCTTGAACACTGCAAAACTGAAGCCAAAAACTGGAATACCATGGATAAAGTTAAAAGAACCATCAATGGGGTCTACAATGACATAGTATTCGCTTTCATTATTTATGGTCCCGATTTCCTCACTTATGATGTTTACTCCAAGTGGTTTGAGATACTCTAAAACTATGTCTTCGGCCATTTTATCAACGAGTTTTGTTTTGTCCCCACTGGGGCTAAACCCAATAAACTCTCCAGCTTTTTTGTGTCCGAATAAGGGCATGATTTCTTTTTCAATATCCTTTGCGAGGTTAAGGGCTATTTCATTCCATTCATACATCTTTAAACCCCCATAAGCA
>QMUF01000113.1 GCA_003663525.1 Thermococci archaeon
CTTTAGAGGGATAAACAGATGCCAAGCTTATAGCCTCTTTTATAGAAAGCCCAATTTTATAGCTAAGGATTTGTCTGGTTAAGGCTTCTTCTACATGCTGTTTGAGTTTTGTAAGGGTATCGTTAGAAATTTTTTTTCTTGGTATTTCCATCCAGCAATCAATAATAGTTTCAAAGAATGACAACACATTGATTCCTGCTGGATAGTCTCCACTAATATGGTAACTTTCCAAAACCGATTTAATATACGTTTCTGCCCCGCTAGTGGCCTGACTGGCTACTTGCCTTATTACCCTATCCTTGGGTAGTACAACCCCTGGAAGGGATAGCTCCTTTTCATTTGGAAGGGCATATTTTTCACTGAGAATTTGATAATTCTCTATTTCAGATTGAAACCTGCTACCTGAAAGTGCAACTACATAGGGGAAAACGATGACTGAAATTCCATAATCAATAAGTTTAGTCAGTTCCTCAATTGTAAATGCAAGCTCCTCTTCGCTTATAATAGGATAAAATAATATTGCTGTTACCTTGGTGAAAAAGCCGGCATCACGAGCCATCTTAGGAGCACTTAAAAATTGGACAAAGGAATTTTCACTCCTTACCTTGCCTATATCCTTCAAGACCCTAAATACAGGGCTTTCCAGGCCAAGCATTATGGCCCGAAAGCCTACTTCTTTAAGCTCTTTTAAAATGAGCTGATTGATCAAAGTTGGGAATGTTTCAATAACGTAGATCAATCCGGGGGTGGCCGTGTCGCTCCTAAGAAGTGTCAGCAATTCGGAAAGGTTTTTCCTCTTCAGGAGGAAATCATCATCAGCAAATATCACCATCCTTACTTCTGGGTAGGCCTGAACCGCTCTGTTTAGGAGTTCTACTGTGTCTTTAGCCGGGCATATATAGAGATTTTGATCATAGTTACTATAATGGCAAAACTTACATCTTCTTGGGCAGTTACCGAGACTGGCAAGTAACTTTATACTTTTTCGTTTGAAAATAAGATTTGCGGGATGAGGTGAATTTGGCCTTGCACGGGTGCTTGTATTAGTGGAACATTTTACAAGAATATTGAGCTCATCTGGTGAGCATATGTCAATTGCTGGATTTAACGGCCAGTATTTCTTGGTATATGGTACCTTCTTAATATCAAAACTTTTGGCAATAACCCGACGCTGCGCTTCAGTTAAAGGCACTTCCCTTGTGGCATGTATGTGTACTCTGTCTCCTTTTTCTACCTTGATGTAAAGGTTTGGGATATCGCCAAAGATTTCCATATTTGACCTTGTATCCCTTGGCCCTTTGTATCCTGAGTCAAAAATCATATCCGCAAAGTCAGGTACTCCATATCTCCTTATGACAATCTCGATAGGAGTGTGCTTTAGATAGGTTTTGTAATTAAAAAATGCCCCCATGCCACCTGCCACAAGTCTAGGCCTACAGCCCCTTTCTTTTAGTCCATCCAAAATCTCACCAATCATAAAAACAGTATCTAAGTCCTCTTTTCCTAAGTGCCTTGAGGTGAATGAAACAAAGAAAAGCCTGGAAGCATCTGAATTAACCTTTTCTTCAAATTCTTCCCACTCACCCTGACCAATAGATAAGTTAAACACATGTGTTTCTGCTCCAAGCAGATCCAGAAAGGAGGCAATTTGATATACTCCAAGTGGAGGATTCATTGATGTTTGTCCCCTTAATTTTAACCCTAATGTCTCTGCATAAACTGGGCTCTCAGCCCCGCCAGCAGTGATAAAAATTACTACGGGTCCATTTGGCAGCGGCTCTTTTCTAATCTGAAAAAATTCACCTCTTTCTATAATCTCTAAAAAGCACTCTATTGCTACCCTTGAAAATCTATAAATTCCTTCCTTTTTAAGAAGTAGAAAGCGTTCTCTCTTGCGCCGAGAGAGGCCATTTAATTGCCAGAGGAGGCTTTTACTAAGAGGAAAGAGCCACCGAAAAGACCTAAGTCTCATGGTGGGATCAGCTAAGAATTCCCGGCTTTTTGTGTCTACCGAATTGTGAAAATCCATTCTGCTTATCATCTTTCCTCACTTTTACTAACAGCAACGACAGGAAAAATCTTTCGTTAGGGGATGCTTGCTGGAAACGGTGACTCTTGTCTAGCTAGAAGAATGAAGTCCAGACGGGTCTTACAAGGAACAGTAAACCACTAAATGAGCTTATAAGATTCCTTTTCTTAATTCATATTAAAAAATAATATGGCTGCTCTGCTAGGGGGACTCTGCCAATTATCTCAACCTTGGTCATACACTTCTTACAGATCTGATAAAAACGGATGTTGTCCTCATTATCCTTGGCAATCTTTGCCAATCGACTCTTGACCTCCATAAGTTGCTTATGGTTAAGATAGCATTCAAAGACACTATATTGCACCCTGGTTCCATAGTTCTGTAGGGTCTTACAAATCCTATGGCGCCTTAAATCATCTGGAATATCGTAACTGATCACTATGAACATCAGTACCTCATAGTCAGGGGTCTATACACACTTTGCTCACCTTTAATCACTTTTAGCATTTCCTGGACTTGTAAATCTATACATTTACGGTAACTACATAAAATGCCTGTATGATAGTGGGTGACTTCACTATTCATTTTGTGCTCAAAGTGCCTGATAAATGTCTTTTGAGCCGAGTCTATTAACAAGCACCTCCTGTCCTTGCCCACATAGTAGAAGTCTCTCTCTTTCAATATCTGAGAGTTGACCAGATAAAGGACCAACGAATCAATAATGGGAGTCCTAAACTCCTCTATTAAATCTGATGCCAAGGAAGGATGTTTGTTCCTTAGAGCATGAAAGTACCCTATGTATGGATTTAAGCCATGGACGGTTATAAATGCATAAACGTTTTGGAATAGCAAAGTATATCCAAAGGAAAGGAGGCTATTAACAGGGTCAACAGGTGGGCGCTTTATGCGATTTTCAAACCCAAAGCTACTCTTAAGAAGGTATTTAAATCCCCTAAAATAGTGGCTTGATGCTATTCCCTCAAGTCCTCTAAGCTGGTCAACATTATTGGAGGTCTCCACTTTCTTTGAGAGGTTACGCATGAGATCCAATACTTGGTTGATGTTTCCAATCTTCTTGCTATGCCTCTGTAGTAAAACCTTTTGATTATGAATCTTGGCCTTTACAATCTCCTTAGATACTCTTAGACAAAAATCGTGGTTCCTAAGGAGATTAAACTGAATTTGATGCAGTTCCACATTACCTGAATCTCCACGTTCAATTTTTCCACAATAGCATCCCTTTTTAGACAGCAATATGATGGGAATCCTTTTTATTAACGCAAATTTCATAGCTGAAGTGGTAATACTAGAATTGCCAAGGACGATGATCTGGTCAACTTTAATAGCCGGTATTTCTGCCAAAACATCCTTCTTTTTCTTTATTACAAACCTCTGATCATTTTTGGCTAGAATGCAGCCCTGCTCCTGCAGATATAGGGTTTTAAGCAAGATAGGGGATTTATGTGATTTGCCTTGTGGTACGTCTACAGGGCTACTTTTAGTGTCAGACTCAATATTTCTGTTGGCTAAAGTCGCTCCTAAAAATTTGAATCCATCACCAAAATGGACAATTGCCGTTTTGCTACAACTGAGCTTAAGCCTAAGGCGTTTGATCATTTCTAGTGCCATATCAAAAGCAAGTTTTGTTGATGCTTTATCCTTACAAAGAATTAGAAAATCATCACCAAATCTTACAAGTTTGAAATCTGTCTGCTCAAATGCCTTGTCAAACTCATCAAGGTAAACATTTGCTAAAAGGGGAGAAATTACAGCTCCCTGGGGCAGCCCTTTGTGAGGATTTTTCACTAGCCTACCACCTTCATAAAAATCTACTTTAAGCCAGCGTTTAACAAGCTCTATAGCCTCATTGCAATCAATTAAACTTGAAAGCTTCTCCAGGAGAAAATCATGATCTATATGTTCAAAATAAGCGTCAATATCGGTATGAACCACGTATGGGTAACCCTGCTCCCTATAAAATAAGATTCTCTGAATTGCGGCCTTCACTGACCTGCATTTCCTATAGGCAAAACTGCAATTACTTAGGCGAGGGTCAATCATCGGGTCAATGACTCTTAAAAATGCCCTCTGGGCCACCCTATCAACAACAGCAGGGATGCAGATGGGTCTTTTGCCTCCATTTTCTTTTGCCACGTAAAATTTTAATAGAGGCAATGGAGAATAATCTCCATTTTGAAGGCACCTTTGAAGGGCCGTAAGATTATAGTCAAGATGTGATCCAAAAAGGGCAATGCTTATCCCGTCTACACCGGGGCTACCCTTTTTCTTTTTTACTTCCTTCCACGCACTGTACAGATTCTCAGTTGCAGTTACTGTTGAAAGGATGTTTTTTGCCATCACCATGGGCCCTCAATTCAAATAACAACTCCTTTAATCTTTTTCTTTCAGTAGAAAATAAAAAAGCCGCCTCAGACAAAAAATCTGATAGCGGCTTTGGCTATTTTATTGAAATTTTATTTGTTCTCTGAGGTTTCGAGAATCAAACAGTCATTTCTCTCATGGTTTAAAGTTTCCACTCCTCAAAGGAATTCTCATTTTTAAACACTCCTTCGGGGATTGGAAAATGTTACCACTGAAGAGAGTTTCCACTCCTCAAAGGAATTCTCATTTTTAAACTGTCCCCCTACGGGAGAAAGAGTTACCTCGAGAGAGTTTCCACTCCTCAAAGGAATTCTCATTTTTAAACTAACCGTAGCAGACAGCGAAATAGCAACTAAGTGGTGGAAGTTTCCACTCCTCAAAGGAATTCTCATTTTTAAACTTTGGAAAGAAGCTCTTTTTTCTCCTCTTACATGGAGAGGTTTCCACTCCTCAAAGGAATTCTCATTTTTAAACCCGAAAGAAACTGAAATTCTGTTGAAGGCTTTTGTATAAGTTTCCACTCCTCAAAGGAATTCTCATTTTTAAACATAAAAATCTGAAAGGGAAAGTGTGCAAGCCGTTTACCATGTTTCCACTCCTCAAAGGAATTCTCATTTTTAAACAAGATAAGTAAAGAGGCTGAGCCATACCTTAGAATGAAGGTTTCCACTCCTCAAAGGAATTCTCATTTTTAAACTTAGAAAAGGAAAAAGAAATACGACTTATGAGAAAATTGTTTCCACTCCTCAAAGGAATTCTCATTTTTAAACAGCTGGCCTTGGAACTGCTCACAGCTTCTAGCTTTTGGAGGCCTAATCCCATGGGGGTCCAAATTTTGCTCCATTTTCATCCCAGTTA
>QMUF01000114.1 GCA_003663525.1 Thermococci archaeon
CCATATAACCTTCTAATTGGGAACCTACCTGTTGGGTTTGACTTCCCCCAAAGAATAGTGGCAGAAATTGTTGATGCTCCAAAGCTTAGCATGGAAGAAATTGTAAACAAGGCCCTCTATTATCTCAAAAGCGGTGCAGATGCAATTGACATAGGAATGATAAGCGGGGAGGAAAACCTTGATTTCATTGATTTACTCCCTGAAATCAGGAAAAAAATAAAAGAGAATGGCTTTGATGTCCCAATTAGCTTTGATTCCTTGAATGAAAAAGAACTTGAAAGGGCCTCAGAACATGCAGACCTATTACTAAGTATTGATGGGAGCAACCTAGAGAAACTTGTTACAAAGACTCCGGTAGTTTTGATTCCCACAAACCAAAAGACTGGATATTTTCCCCAAAAGCCTGAAAATAGGGTTAAATTCCTGGAAAAGCTCAAAGAAAATGCCCTTCAACTCGGCTATAAAAGTATTATTCTGGATTTGATCTTAGAGCACGTGCCATACTTAGGCCGCTCTATTTCGGCTTTTCAACTTTACCGTGAGAGAAATCCAAATGACGTTCTTTTAGCAGGAGTAGGAAATGTCATAGAGATGATAGATGCTGATAGTGTTGGAATTAATTCCCTTCTAGCTGGAATCAGTAGTGAGCTCAAGATATCCTTGCTTTTAACCACCGAAGTGAGCCCAAAATGCCAAGGCAGTGTTAAAGAGCTAAGACGGGCCATAGATATGGTGCTCTTCAATATTCCTAAAGATCTGGGCTTTGACCTGCTCATCCTCAAAGAGAAAAAGCGTGAAGGGATCACATATGAAATAAACTCTCCCATCTTGGAAGCTAAGCAACTAGAGATTAAGCTGGAGGATATTTACTTCCGTATTTTCATTAAGGAAGGTAAAATATGGGTTATAGCATACAGAGGTACGAAACAGGCATTGACAATAGTAGGAGAAAATCCAGATGCAATAATTGACACAATTCTCAAGCACTTCGAGATTTCCCCACGGCATGCTTTTTACCTAGGAAGAGAGCTGGAGAAAGCAAAAACGGCCCTCAAACTAAAACGAAGTTATCTACAGGAAGTTGAACTCTTTAAAGACTTTTACTAAGAATTCAAGAATCGAAATGCTCAGTACCCTCAATCCACATCCTCCTCAAAGAGAGGAATTTCTGGTTTTCTGAACTTTTCTTCAAGCTCCTTTCTCTTAGTTCTTATCAGTCCAAGAAGGCCCTGAACGTCCTGATTTTGTGGATATTTTTTTCGAAGGCTCACCAGCACCCCTTCAAGAAAGCCTAAAATTGGCACATTTACAAAGTCCTCCCCCTTTTTTAGTCGAAAGTTCTCTTTGAATGAGTACAAAGGAGTCTATAGTCCCCAGAAGATCTTTTTCCCCAAGTTTTTCACATAGAGCTTTAACTTTTTCAGCTTCTTCCATGCCTTATCACCTCAAATCTATCCCAAAGAACATTAAAGTGTTTTTATCTGTTACACTTTCCACCTCTTCAACCCCCACACCTTTTATCGCTGCTATTTTTTCAACAGCTACTCTAACATAATTAGGCTTGTTCTTTTCACCCTTAAACGGACTCATGTACGGAGCATCCGTCTCCACAAGAATATTCTCGATATCAAGAACCTTTGCAACAGTTTCAACTTCAGGAATGAATGTTACACCAGTATTTATCCCGATTAAGTGAGAATTTTCAACAATTTCTTTCGCAGTTTCCACATCCCCACTATAAGAATGAAAATATGCCACAAGACCCTTTCTTTGAATCATTTCAAAAGCTTCTCTTTCTGCATCCCTAGCATGTATAACTACTGGTAAATTAAGATCCTCTGCAAGGGTTAAAAAATGGTCAAATATTGCCTTTTGATTTTCTCTTTCCTTTTTAGTCTCAGCATAATAATAATCGAGGCCTATTTCACCGATAGCCACTATTTCATCCTTTTTGGCCCAAATAAATTCTTCCACCTTCTTAACCCTTTCCCAGTTGCCCCTTTTCGCTTCGTTAGGTGCAAATCCTAAGGTAGGGAATATAAAACCAAAATAGGGCTCCAGAAGTTCCCAGCTTTTCCATACATGGAACTTCCTATACTCTGTTATAGAATCCACTATCGCTCTCAGTTCTTTTCTACTCTCCTCTACAATAAGAGGGACATCTTTCTTAAACATCTCTACATGTGCGTGAGCATCTATCATCTTTTGCCCTCCTAACGGCATAGACTAAAATCATAGAAAAGTTTTTCTATTTGAACTGACTAAAAAGTAGAAGGGGATAGAATGGAGATTTGGTCACATCTAATACAGAATGATCAAATCATTAAGTATCTTAAAGATAAATCTCCAAAGGAAATTCTGAGTTATTTGATACCTAATAAAGAAAAAGAGAGTGAGTATTACAAAAAACTTGCTGAAAACAGCTATATAAAGAGTGCGAAAGCTCTCTTTTCTATGCTTTCTGAAGAAAACCTTAAACACGGAGATGAACTTTATAACGAATTCAAACTCCTTTATCCAGAAGAAGAACCAATAGAACTTGACTTACCTCTTCTTGAGATCAAACCTCCCCAAAAGACCTTGACTAGTGTTACTGAGTATCTAAAGGTTCTCCGTGTATGCATGAACAATGAACTGCTAGAAAAAGAGATTTATGAAATTTTAGCGAGGGTTTCCATGGATGAAAAGTTAAAGTTAATTCTTTCCCAAATGTCAAGAAAAGCGCAACAACACTATGAGGAGTTAAAAGAACTCTATGACTTACTCCTTGCACTATCTGAAGATGAAGTTAAGCTTAAAGAGCCTTCGCCAAGAGGATATCTCTTCTCAAGCAAATTCAAATCCCGTTACTTCCTCATGAACATTTTAGACAACAGAAAAAGCATGGTTATAACACGAGATGATCCAGAAACTATTAAAGGGTTCTTTAAGAAGGAGATAGAGGTTTACTGGATAACAAACGTCCCTGTAATCGGTTCCATTTCACCAGAACGCTTTGAAGACTCCAAGAAGTTCATGGTAGACTTTTTGAAGCAAGGGAACACCATACTCGCAATAGAGGGAATTGAACACCTTAATGCCAAAATTGGGTTCAAAAAGCTTTTTGAAATACTGACATACCTAAAAGACCATGCAATTGTGAGTAAAAGCTTTTTACTAATTTCTGGAGATTTGAACACATTTGAAGAAAAGAATAAGGGGCTTCTAATTTCAGAATTTGAATTTATCTCCTAATCCACGTTTTTTCCATATTATTTTCCCATCTTTTCTAACTACTGCAAGGATTCTATGGTAGGGAATTTGTGTATCTTCAATGAAAAAATAGCCGTGGCCAAGGGTTATCATTTTCACTGGTATCTTTTTTATGTTGCCATAGGCCCCTCTATGCTCAATGATGATGTAATAATCTTCTTCATTTTCCCGTGCATCATGTTTAATCTTGGATAATACTTCCTTCACGAAACCTTTTCTCACTTAAGAGTCCCCCAATACTTTTTTAATTGCTTCCAAGTTTTCACGCCACCCCATTATAACCTTGCCATGACCAGATAAAGCCACATCAACTTCAAAAGTGCTTAGTAGATTTATGGAATTTATTAGCTCCTCAAAGTTGCCCGTTGGTAAATCAGTTCTCCCCACTGTTCGGTTAAATACTGTGTCTCCTGTAAAGAGAATTCTCTCTTCAGGCTCATAGAGGCAAATGCTCCCAGCAGTGTGGCCGGGAGTGTGGATAACCTTAAGTCTTTTCCTCCCTATCTGGAGTTTATCACCATCTTCTAATTTTAACTCAACCTTCTGAGGTTCAAAACGCCTTCCATAGGCATAAGAAAGAATCACGTAATCATCTCCCCTCTCCAGAACATCCGCAGCAATTCTATGAGATGCAAAAATAACACTAACACCCATCCTTTCGAAGAATTCTTTAAATCTTTTATTTCCCCCAATATGATCAAAGTGCTCGTGAGTGTTAAGGATAGTAACTTTCTCAAGACCTTCAAGATAATTCTCCCTCTCAAGTATCTCAAAATATCTATGCCAATAAACTCCAGTACCAGTGTCCACAATAAGACCCTCATTTCCATCCCGAAAGAGGTATATGTTTGAATCGTATCCTATGCCTGTAAGCATAACAGTGTTTGGTGGAATTTCGGTAGGAATCATTTTGATCACCAAAAAAGGCTCAAGGGGGGACCGCATCCTCATCCGAGGACTTGTCCCGTCAGGAGGGATGAATCTCTTCATCGCCTCATTTCAAAACAGAGGTATGAATCTTTCTTTAAAAAGATTTGCTTTACAACCCAGCAACCTCGAGAGACAAGTTTCGTTGAGGTGAGAGCACAATTATCCTACTCAGTGCCCACTTTGTGACCAAAAATCTTATAGTGAATATATGCAAAAATTATCGTTGATGAATTATGGAAGACGTTGACATTTCAATAGAAAAGTGGAGGGAAATTTATAAAGCAGAAGTCAAAAGTAAAAAGAAACATAGGAAGGAAGTTAAACTAACTCCTGAGAATTATTTTGATAGTGTACGGCCATTTTTTATGAAAATTTCTCCAGAGGATAAAGAATACGTGAGGACTTTTAGAATGATCTCATATGGCATGCTTAGATACAGCCCATCCTTAAGAACTCTAATTCTAAGAGGTGCGGGGTATAATTTAGCCTGGAGATTGGTAGAAACCGGTGAAATTAAAAGCATTGATGACCTACCAAAAGTATTTCTAAATCAGAAGATAGGGCTCCTTGACATTATAGAGGAGTCCTTCAGCAGAATGAAAGTGAACATATACGAGTGCATCAGCTGTTATCAGACCCCTCCTATTGGGAGAACCCTATGTGACTTTGAGGCTGGATTGATTCAAGGAGTCATGGAAGACCTTGTTGGAAAAAACATAACCCGTGAAATTTACTGCTGGGGCCTTGGCAACTCCTTCTGTGGATTTGAGGTGATATTTGAGTGATGAATATCTTAGCAATCCAACCTTCAAGCAAATGTGATAGTAATTGTTTGGTATGCCCTTGGAAAGAGAAGTTTAGTTGCGTTGGAGTAATGCTACCTCCCGAAGCATTGGAGG
>QMUF01000115.1 GCA_003663525.1 Thermococci archaeon
CAATAATCTTCTCCATTGTTAATGCTGCTCCTCTTCCTTTAATCAGGTTAAGATGTGGATCAACTTCATCAGCTCCATCAACAGCAATGTCTATTGCATCAACCTCATCAAGGGTTACGACCGGAATACCACTTTCAAGGGCCAAAAGTCTAGATTGATGAGAAGTGGGGATCCCATAAACCTCCTCAAGTTCTTCAGTCATCAGCTTCTTCCCCAACATCTGGATGAAGTAGGCTGTAGTTGATCCAGTACCTAAACCAATGATCATATCATCATCTATATACCGCAAAGCCTCTTTTGCAACTAGTTTTTTTAGCTTTTCCATTCATCATCCCTTCGTTATGTTGTAGAGTAGTGATTGATTTGAATAAAATTTCGGCTCTGGTTGGAGTATTAAGTTATAACTAAACAGTGTGAAGTACAACCAGAACAAAATGAAGCTCCATATGCCTTTTTTCAAGAGGACCCTATCATTTTTAAGTTCTTCAGGAAGGTCTTTAACAACGGCCATAACTATCTTTGGTGAGATTAAATAAACTAACAAGCCGACAACGTAGCCCATTGGAGCCTGAGTAGATAAAACGCCACTAATCACTCCTGCTAATGCACCGATCCCATAAAATATGATCGACATTTTATTTTCAGCGTTCACCTTCTATCACCTAAAACTTACTTTAAAGATTCATTTAAAATACTTTCCATTATTCCTCAAAGTTTTCAAGTAATCTTTGTCCCTTTTCAGTGAGTCTGTAGTATGTTCTTCTACCACGTTTATAAGCTTCTTCTATCAACTCGAGGCTTTCAAGCTCTTTTATATGCTGATAAACTGCTTGATATTTCATAGGCTTTTCTAGATTTTCCCAAAGTTCATAACCGTACATGGGCCTTTCTCTCAATAAGCGGAGAATACTTAATTTTGTTCCCCCTATTGAAAAGCGTTCTTTTTCCTCCACATAATAGCTTTTGAGGCCCGATCCTGTTACAACCAATCCAACTTTATCGTCTTTCTCGAAATATCCGTCCTCATGCAACTTCAACAAAGCTGGAATAACAACTGCTGATGAATATTCAGCAAAGACTCCCTCCTTTGCAAGCTCTTTTTCTCCGAGATCAAGCTCTTCTTCCCTGACAAGTACTGCAGTCCCTCCACTTTCTTTTACAGCATTCGTTGCAAGTTCCTTATTGACAGGATCCTTGACATAAAGACCTAAAGCCTTTGTAAAGTCTTTTTTTGAGGTTAGACCCAATATCTCTGATGCAATCGGGGAACAATTTTCACTTTGCACTGCCACCAATTTTGGAAGCTCTTCTATGGTTCCTACCTCTAAAAGTTCTTTAAAGCCTTTGTATATACTGTATAAGTTGCTCCCACTTCCAGTAGGAATAATCACATGACTTGGATTTATGTCTTCCCACAATTCGAAGGCAAGAGTTTTTTGCCCTTCAAGTCCAATTATATTGTTTTCCGGAGTTATATCATATAGGCCATTTAGCCGAGAGAGTTCCGATGCGTATTCAATACACTCATCCACGCTATCTCCATATCTTATGATCTTTGCACCAAATGCAATCATCTGGATAAGTTTTCCCCGATCCACTTTTTTAGGGACTACAACAAAGGCCTCTTTGTTTGCCCTTGCTGCATAAGCAGCTAGAGAAGCTGCTGCGTTCCCATCACTCGCAACAATAAAACCATTGTTAGCATGAGATAAACCATAAGAAACCCCTACAGTTGCCAATCTATCTCTAAATGAACCAGTAGGATTTCGAGTTTCATCCTTAATAAAAACTGCAAAACCAAGCTTTTCACTCATTTTTGCTCTGACTAATGGTGTCCCTCCTTCCTTGAGGGAGATTACTTTTTTGACTGGAGGTAAAAGTTCCTTGTATTTCCATACTCCCCTCTCTCGATTTTTCCATTTAGTAATATCTATAGAGGAATAATCATACCTGATCTCAAGAAGTGCACCACATATGCATCTAGGAGGAATAAAATGGCCATATTCTCTTCCACACTTGGCACATTTTATCATTCCACTCACCAAATAAAAATTAGAAGAGAAATTACTTAAGTCTAATGGCATCCAAATTGGTTGGAGCTCTTGTAGAAATACCAAATCTCTTGTGAATACTTGAAGCCAAATCCAAACATTTCTGAGGTTCGCCGTGTACAGTGATTACTCTCTCTGGTCTTGGTCTTACTCTTGCAACATAAGTCATCAATTCTCTTCTATCAGCGTGACCTGAAAATCCATCTATTGTGTGAATCTCCATGTTTATTTGAATAGCTTCAGTTTTTCCTCCTTCTCCAATCATTGGGATCTCTCTAAGACCTCTCTGAACTTGTCTACCTAGTGTACCTTCGGCCTGATAGCTTACGAAAACGAGAGAATTTCTCGGGTCAGATGCTAAATGCTTGAAATACTCAACACTTGGTCCTCCCACAAGCATACCAGAAGAGGCTATAATTATAGCCGGTTCTTCGCTTTCTATAATGTCTTTTCTTTCGTTAGCATTTGCCACTGGTTTGAATATTTCATTTAGGAATGGATTATAACCCTCATGGAATATCTGGTTTCTTAGGTTTTTACTTAAGTACTCTGGGTATGCTGTGTGAATAGCTGTGGCCTCCCAAATCATTCCATCAAGGTAAATTGGGACGTCAAACCCCCCGACTCTGGCATAGTCCTCTAAAGCTATCATGATTTCTTGGGATCTCCCCACTGCCATAGCAGGTATTAAGACCTTCCCTTTTCTCTTTATTGTATGCATGATAACTTCAATGAGTTTCTTCTCCGCTTCTTCTCTGGGCATTTGGTAATCTCTACTACCACCATACGTAGACTCCATGATAAGGGTTTCAAGTCTGGGGAACTTTGCATTTGCAGGCTCAAATAAACGTGTGGGGATGAATTTAAAATCTCCAGTAACAGCTATATTGTGGAGTCCATTTCCAACGTGTAGATGGGCTATTGAAGATCCAAGAACGTGACCTGCGTTGTGTAAAGTAAGTCTGAGATCTGGAGAGATGTCTCTAACTTCTCCATAATCTAAAGTAATGGTGTGTTTGACAACCTCCTTAATGTCTTTCATTCTGTAGAGAGGTTCAACCCCATTACTCTGCTGAATTTCAATAAAGTCTTTTTGGAGAAGAATCATAAGATCCCTCGTGGGAGGGGTGGTATAAATAGGCCCATCAAATAGATTGTATCTAAACAAATATGGCAACAATCCAGAGTGATCCAAGTGGGCGTGAGTGATTATTATTGCATCCAAAAGTCCTTCTTTGAGAACATAGGTAAATTCTGGAGCTTCAAAGTGTGGCAGGCCCTTCTTAGGGTCATTAAGCTCAGCTATATTGACTCCAAAATCAACCAGTACAAAACTCTCATTTGTTTGAAGGAGTAAAGCACTTCTACCAACTTCTCTAAATCCTCCAAGAGCTGTTATTCTTATCCAGTCACTTTTAAGCTCCGGCTTTCTATATATGTTTCTTCCAACTTGCCGCAGGAACTTTCTCCTGTCTTTGCTTTCTGATTGAAGAATCCCTCTAATGGAGTATATGGTCTGGGATTGTAATGGAGGTGTCCTGATAACTTTAGGGGCCCAATAAACTTTTTGTGTAATTTCTCTGAGAGTCTCACCATTTTTTCCAATAACAAGTCCCGGTTTTTTGGCTTCAATTATAACCTCTCCAACAGAAGGATCAAAGCTAATGTTAGTTATCTCAGCTTCAGAAGGGACTATTTCTCTAATCTTCTTTTCAGCTTCCTCAGGCTTAAGAAGAACAGTTGGATCTGGTCTAACACTAATCCTCTTCTTTAAAACTTTAGCAAGATTTTTTATAAGCTCTCCATCTTGCATTACAACTTCAGGATTCTTAACATAGATAACAAGTTCAGGCCCTTCAAATTCAACATCAGTTATCTTAGCTTCTCTAGGTACCATCTGATTTATGATCTCTCTAATTTCCTTTAGGATCTCTTCAACGTTTGTTTCTCTCTTTATCACGCTAATCACCTCTCAGAACTAAAGCTTTTTGAGTATTTTCTCCACTTCTTCTTTAGAAAGCTCTCTGTAACCCTCTTTGTCTATGATAACTGACATTATTCCATCTCCAGTAAAAACATCTCTTTTTATAGCAGTGTTTATGGCTTTTATTGCAAGCTTAACCCCGTTCTTCAGAGTAATTTTTTCACTATATTCATTATCTAAAATAGAGTATGCAAACTCCATACCCGAACCTGCAGAAACATACTTATCTTCGGTAATTCCTCCAGCCATGTCAATTGAATAAAGACTCGGCTTCTCATCATGACCTCCGATTAAGAACCAACCAAAATATGGAAGGTGCTTCTTACCACTTAAAATGTTTGAAGTTAGAGTGGCCAATGCTTTTGTACTCATTTCCTTACCGACTTTTGCTCTGTATAACTTTGCTTCTGCTCTGAGTGCTCTAACAAGGCTCAATATGTCGCCCACCGTTCCTGCTCCTGCCAGTGCCAGGTGATCATCTACCTGGAATATTTTAGTAACTCCCTTTGAAATAACCATATTACCCAATGAAGCTCTCCTGTCTGCAGTTAAGACTACTCCATCCTTACAAACAATGCCCACTGTCGTTGTCCCTTTAATTTTGTCCAAAGCCCACACCCCTTAGGAATATTTTCTTAGCTTGAGAATAGAAACAACTGCTACAGTTGGGCTTTTATTACGGTAGTATTTAAAGTTTTCGCAAAAATGTTAGCTTTTCCACTCTAAAGTTTGAGATACAAAAAACTAAGAACAAGCAATTATACTCACAAATTCCTCCCTTTAGGACAGCAGAAAGATCAACTAAGCTTACCTTCATTACTATATGAAATGGCATGTCTCCAGATATAAGAAAAGCTTTTATTTCATGAAATGTTTCCCAATAATGTAATCTTAGGGGGTATGAAGAATGGGTGTTGAGAAGGTTCCAAAATACAACATTCCAACAAAAAAAGTTGAATACGTTTTTATTGAACTCGATAAAATGAAACCTCATGAGC
>QMUF01000116.1 GCA_003663525.1 Thermococci archaeon
AGGTTTGATTAAAAAGCTTTCGGTATCAAGGATAAAAAAGGTAAAGCTTAAAAAGAAATGCTTGTAAGTGAACACAGTCAAGATCATGGAGGGAATTAAAATGGCGAGGTTTCCTGAAGCTGAGGCAAGAATATTTAAAAAGTATATATGCATGAGATGTGGCGCTACTAACCCTTGGAAAGCAGAGAAGTGCAGGAAGTGCGGTTACAAAGGATTAAGAGCAAAAGCCAAAGAACCTAGAGGAGGAGCTGGACGTTAGCTTCATTTAAGCTTTTTTAAAAGCTCTTCCATAAATTTTATTCCTTCTTCAAGGAGTTTTTCTCCCTTGTCAGTGAGTTTGTAATATTTTCTTGAGGGCCTCCCAGTCCCGCTCTCTTGCCATTCTGAGGTGACATATCCATCGTGTTCGAGCTTATAAAGCACAACATAACTACTTACTGTGGCCGGTTCAAATCCAAAGCTTTCTCTAATTTTATTTTTAAGCTCATAAGCGTACATTGGTCGATCTTTTAAAAGTCTAAGAATGTACATCCACAGGACTTCTTTCGTTATTTTTTCTTTTAATCTTTCCATAGGGGTTGTCATTTGTATCACCTTTAATGGTGCATATTATTTGAGCTTAAAACTTTTTAGTTGTAGAAATATTTTAGCTTTCATAACATTTAAGCATTTTGTAATTACCGAATCAAGACACAAAAGTATTTAATCCAAAGTTTCTAAAAAAGTGAATGGTGAGGTGCTATGAATCTTGACCTTAGTGGAATAATGGGTGACATGAGTATCGGAGCCGCAGTGGGCTTTATAACCGGTTACGCGCTTAAAAAGTTCATAAAAATAGTGCTCACATTAGTAGGAGTTTATTTATTAAGTCTTTTCTGGCTTCAGCAGAAGGGGGTCATAACTATTAACACCAATGCACTCTTCAATCTTGCAGAAAGTGCGACTACATCAACTTTAACATTGGCGGATAAGGTAGTGGGGATTCTTCCAGGTACTGGGGCCTTTGTCGCTGGGTTCTATCTTGGGTTCCGCAAAGGTTAAATCTTGCTTTATTTACTTTCTTTTATGAGCTATGAGAAGAAACTTATGGTGCGGCATTCTATAGCGAGTATAATTGCTCTTGCACTTTTCGGTGCTAGTAGGTTCATTTATAGCGCGGTTATTTCTCGGAGGTTTGGAGTAGAAGTGCTTGGTATAGCAAATTCTCTAATCTCTCAGGCCTTTTTGATTGCGATATCATTAAGCTTTTTTGCGGTTGCTTTGGGCAAGTATGCATCTGAGTTTTTGGCAAAGGGGGAGAATAGTAGAATAAGATCCATAGCCACATGGGGATTTTCATTTCCTTTTTTGGGGATACTCATAGCACCGTTTAATATTTATCTTGCTCTTTTGTCAACCCTGAGAGCATTTCAATTGACATTTAGAAGCTTTATTTATGGCCTCCACAGAGGAGAAGTATATGCTTATGCAATGATCTTGGCGTTTTTCTTCTTTCTTGGTGGTTTCATATCTGATAATTATTATCTTCCTTACATACTCCTTCTCTTAACTACCTCACTTTTTGCATTTTTTTATTTAGTTAAGAACGGACTATTTGGAAGACCAAAAGCTAGAGATTTTAAGCTTCTTGTGAATTATTCTTCTTTTGCATTTCTTGGAACTCTCTCTGGAGTTTTTTTAGTTCAAGGCCCTTATTTTTTGAGTGAAAAACTGGCCAGTCCAAGGGTTGCTGGCATTGTCTCGGCCTCTCTTTCCTCAGCTTTTTTGCTTACTTATCTTCCTCAGGTTTTCCAATCAGCAGTAATGCCACTTTATTCCTATAAATATGGGAAAGATGAAATGGATTATGTAAAAAGACTCGCCGAGACTTCTACGAGAATCCTCTCATTTTTTGTAGCCATTATAGTTTTTATTCTCCTTCTCTTGGGAAGGGAGATCCTTTCAATAATTTTTGGGTTTGACCTTGGTAATGAATTTTACTTGGCCCTTATGGCAATTGAAACGTATATTGCCTATAATCCAAGCATAGTTGCCCTAAACTCAACAAAATACGTGAAATATGGAACTGTTGTGGCACTTTTTGGGGCGTTAGTTTCTTCTATTTTTTGGCTATTGTTGATAGCCCCATTTGGAGAATATGGAGCTATTGGAGGTTTGTTCTCTGGCTACTTAAATATACTTATTGGTACGGCACTTATTTCACGTAAAAAGCTTGGTGTTTCTTTTAGTTCTTATGTTCCTTTTGTGACCGCTCTTCTATTCCAAAGTTTGATCTTTATGTCGAAGATAGCTGTTTTAGCTGGGTTCAGTGTATATTTAGTACTTAGGAAAAATGAGATATGGGAGTCTTTGGAAGTTTTTAAATCCCTCTGGATTGGAAGGCAATAAAGGTTCTACATTGGAGAGTTCCTAGAAGTGGTGGCGCCCCGGCGGGGATTTGAACCCCGGACCTTGAGGTCCGCAGCCTCACGCCCTATCCAGACTAGGCCACCGGGGCATCCAAGGAAACTTTTGGAGGAGGCCTTATAAAATTTGCTTACAATATCACTAGGGTGATCTGATGAACAGGCTCAATAAATTTTTGAGATGCCTTGAGGGGTACAGTGGGGTATTAATAACTCCTGGAACAAACCTCTACTATCTAACCGGAATTTCTCCTCAGGCAACAGAAGAGAGGCTTTTCCTTTTGGTAATAAACAGAGGGGGTGAAAGCACTCTAATAGCACCCAAATTATATGAAAATGAAGTTGACTGGGAGAGCACAATATTCTGGAGTGATGAGGAAGATCCCTATAAGCTCCTTAAAAAAGTCCTGAAGTCGTTAGACTTAACGGGTGGTAGAATTCTGGTGGAAGATACAATGAGGGCGAGTTTTCTGATTAACATTGAGAAGCTTTTGAGAAACTATGAGCTTGTTCCCCTAAGCAATGTTACAAAGGAAATGAGAATGAGAAAAGACGGAGAAGAAATAAAGCTGATGAAAAAAGCAGCTCAGAGAGCGGATGAAGTTTTCTATGAGATAATAAGTAGAGGCCTGGATGGCAAAAGTGAGAAGCAGGTGGCACTGGAGATTGAGTTCTTGATTCGAGAAAAGGGCGATGGCATCTCATTTACTCCGATAGTTGCAGCTGGTGAAAATGCGGCAAATCCTCACCATACTCCCAGTGAGAGGAAAATAAGACGTGGGGATCTTGTGGTGCTCGACTTTGGAGCGAAATACAGAGGGTACTGCTCAGATATAACACGAACCGTAGTAATTGGAAAGATCAATGAAAAACTCAGAGAGGTGTATGAAGTCGTTAGAGAGGCCCAAGAAAGGGCTTTTCAAACGGTTCGCGAGGGAATAAGAGCTAAAGAAGTTGATAGTGTAGCGAGAGAATACATATCGAGCAAAGGTTATGGGGAGTATTTCATTCATAGGACGGGGCACGGTTTGGGCTTAGATGTTCATGAAGAACCTTACATAGGTCCAAAAAATGAAAGGGTGCTCGAGAGGGGCATGACATTCACCATCGAACCCGGAATTTATATCTCCCAGCTTGGAGGGGTGAGGATAGAGGACGATGTTGTTGTAGAAGGGAAAAAGGGGAGGCGACTGACGAATGCAGAAAGGGAGTTAATAAAGCTTTGAACCTCCTACATATGCTTCCAGAACTTTTATATTTTTCAGTTCCCTTTCCTCCACCTCAAGGGGGTCTTTATCAACAATAATAAAGTCTGCGAGTTTCCCCTCTTCAAGCGTCCCGAGCTCATTTTCAGAATGCATTATGTACGCGGAGCCGTAAATGTAGAGGTGCAGGGCTTCTTCAATGGATATGCACTCTTCTTCTGTGTATCTGTAGGTCTCAATGGCCTCGAATTTCCCCCTTGTTACCGCGGCATACACCGTCTCCCACGGGTTTACCACCTCTATCGGAGAGTCTGTCCCAAAGCCTATTGGGACGCCTTTTTTGAGCATGCTGTTAAATGGGTAAATCCACTTGGCCCTCTCTTTTCCAACTCTCTGTACGGCCCACCAGTCGCTTATCACAAATCTCGGCTGCACCGAGGCCACAGCTCCAAGCTTTTTCATTCTCTCTATCTGATCCTCCCTGATAATTGAAGCGTGCTCTATGCGGTATCTCTCTTCTCCAAATTTTTCATAAACGTCCAGCACCATGTCAATGGTTCTATCTCCTATTGCATGGACTGCCATTTGGAGACCTAGTTGTTGGGCTTCTTGAACTATTCTTTCTAGCTCTTCTTTGCTTATATTGGGCTGGCCGCTTGTAGGAGCATCTTCATAGGGTTTAGAAAGCCACGCTGTTCGAGCTCCAAGGCTCCCATCAGCAAGAATCTTTATCCCCATGATCTTTACCCTCTTACTCCCAATATTTCTAGTAAGGCCAAGTTTTTTCAACTCCTCAAGAAGGAAGGGATTGAGGTATACAAACACCCTAATAGGGAGCTTTCCTTCGCCATCTAACTCCAAAAGTGCCCTAAGGCTTTTTTCGTTTACACTCACGAAGCCAATGCTTGTGACTCCTTGAGAGAGCGCAAACTTAGCTCCTTCTTCAATAAATTGTTTGTAGTCCTCAACCGTTAGATTTTGGTTGATTACATCCCTAACCTTCTCTAAAGCGTTCTCTTTTACTATTCCCCTTTCTAGATCCACGTCTTCCCCTTCCTCAAGCCCTATGAGCTCAATTGCCTTTGTGTTTAGAACCGCCGCATGGAAGCATGTGCGAGACAGAAACACCGGCCGGTCTTTAATCACCTCATCTATGTCCTCCTTTGTTGGATATCGCCCCAAATCTTCTTGGTCCCATCCGAAGCCGAGAATCCACGTTGTTCCTACGCTTTCCGCGTATTTTTTGAGCTTTTTCTTAAACTCATCGATACTCATTGTTCCATTGAGATCCAGCATGTGCAGAGACTGACCAAGGGTATTTAGGTGCATGTGGGAATCTATAAACCCCGGCAAAATCGTTTTTCCTTGAAGGTCTATTACCTCTCCTCCAAGTTCTTTGACAATTTTGGTGGCTTTTTTGC
>QMUF01000117.1 GCA_003663525.1 Thermococci archaeon
GACTAAAATTATCAAAAAACCTAAGTGACGAGAAAGCTAACTTTTTAATTTAAAATAACCATACAGCCTACATAATAAGCAAGAGGTGGGATCTCATGGAGACACTAATCTTAGCAGCAATCGCAATAGGCTTTTACATTGCTTGGAACATTGGAGCCAACGATAGTGCGAATGCTATGGGCACTGCTGTAGGTGCAGGCCTATTGAGTTTCCGACAAGCAACCCTTACCATCACAATATTCGTGGTGCTTGGAGCTTATTTAAAAGGATCAAAAGTCATGAAAACCGTAGGAAAAGGCATTGTCCCTCCAGAGTACTTATCATTAGAACTCGCGATAATAGCCCTTCTTGCTGCGGGAGCATGGGTAACGATAGCTACCATTAAAGGACTTCCCGTCTAAACGACTCAATCAATTGTTGGTGGAGTCGTGGGAGTAGGAATAGCAACTAATGCTCCTATAAACTGGGAAACACTTGTTAAAATTGCTGGTGCTTGGGTATTTTCCCCAATTTTAGCAGCGTTTTTTGCTCTTATTCTATTTAAATTCTATGGAAAACTTGTTAATGATATAAAGAGCCTAGGAAGAATTGAATTTCTTTATAAATGGCTTGCTGTTCTTGGAGGCTCTTACATGGCTTTTAATTTCGGAGCCAATGAAGTTGCAAACGCAACAGGCCCCTTAGTTGGAGCCGGGTTCTTTGACCCTAAAACTGCTGGAATGTTTGGCGCCCTTAGTTTGGCCCTTGGAGCGTTTACCTTTAGTTATGCTGTTATATACACTGTGGGTAGAAAAATAACGTCCCTAGGACCTATATCTGCATTCTCGGCCCAATTTGGCTCAGCCATAGCAGTTAGTTTAGCAAATATCTTCGGTCTTCCTGTAAGTTCAAGCCAAGCCATAGTCGGAGGAGTTATAGGTGTTGGGATTGCAAGTGGGATGAAAGTGGAAAAAGGAATTGTAAGGGAGATAGTCATTGGATGGATAGCTACACCTACTACCGCACTCATAATAGCTCTTGGAATATTCAAATTGTTCCAAATTGCTGGACTACTCTAAAAAATTAAAATGAAGATTACCTTTTCCTTCTGAACCTAAGCTTTGCTGTAAGGAGCTTTTCTGTTGTGAAGAACCTTGCAGTTATAAGCAAAGTCACTGTACTTAGTATTCCCAGATACAGTACACTAACATACATGCTGGAATACTGGCCCATCAGCATAGCTCTTGAAGCCAATATTGGATGGCTAAATGGTAGCGCAAGTAGGATATATTTGATAGCCAGAGGGAGAGTCTCTATATCCGCAAACATTAATATAAATGTCGGAAATACCATTGGCATTATACCTGCACTTACAATAGTGTTTGCGCTTTTTGTGTCCTCTGCAAAGACTGCAAGCAACATTGCAAAGCTTAATGCGAACGTGATTGCAAGGAACATTATGATGACAAATAGAATCGCTCCTTGTGGAGTCGCAATTAAGCCAAGGTCTTCGAGGGAAATTCCAATCTCGCCGGATGAAGACATCATGCTACCAAGATAGTTTCTCATACCTATCATATAAGCTACTGCCGCTATTATTCCTATGGTAGCTGTTCCAATCATTTTTCCAGCAACTATCGTTATTCTTTTCACCGGTAGGGTTAAAAGAGTCTCAAGTGTCTTATTTTCTTTCTCCATTGCCATGCTTCCAGCTGACATCTGTGCAACTATGATTATCATCACAAATATTACGAGAGGCATTGAAATTGACTGAGAAGTTATGATGTTCGCCACTAGAGAAGGTGGAACGGGAACAATGCGGCCTTTAATTACGGTATAACTCTTCGCATCTATTGGTCTCAAAATAGCATCTGGGTTCCCTTCTATACTCTGCTGGATCTTCAATTTTGCAAGATAATCATTGATGACAGTTAAAACGGCATTAACCCTACCTTCACTAACCGATTCCCGCATTCCCCCACTTATGCCCTTTACTATTCCATAAATCTCAACTTGAGCTTTTTGATTGCTCTCTATCGCTTTAGAAAAATCCTTTGAAATAACCACTATCATATTGTAATCCTCTTCTTGTGCTTTTTTGAGAGCTTCGTCTAAATTCAAGGCTTCTATTGTGGTAACTGTCACATTAGGAGCTGCTTCCAGAGTCTTTATAAGCAAACTACCATAATCACCTTCATCAAAATTCACGAGAACTATTTTAGTCTCTTCTTGGGCCTGTTGAAAACCTATTTGCATCATTTGACCTAATGCGGGATAAATGAGGAGAGGAACGACGATTATTCCAAATATCAATCCCTTATCCCTTAAAAGATCCTTAAGTTCTTTCTTAACAATTATCCAAAAATCGCTCATCCAAACACCCCCACTTTCTGTTGTCCTCCGACTATGGACATAAAGACCTCCTCAAGATTTTCTGCCTCATATTTCTCCTTCAGCTCCTTTGGAGTTCCGGTTTCCACGATTACTCCTTCGTTAATTAGTGCTACTCTATCACAAAGAAATTCAACTTCGAGCATATTATGACTCGAAACCAGAAATGTTATTCCTTTCTCCTTTGCAAACTGCTTTATTGTTTGTCTTATTGAATAAGCGTTGATTATGTCCAGTCCACTTGCAGGCTCATCTAGGATAGCCAGCTTAGGTTCAACCATCAAAGCTCTTGCAAGTAATAGTTTTCTTGTCATGCCCTTAGAATAAGTGGAGACTTTATCGTTCAACCTACTTTCAAGGCCACTTAATTTTACACCAACTTCTAGCATCTCTTCATAGCTCTTTCCAGTCTTTGCATAAAGTTTTGCCATAAACTGAAGGTACTCAATCCCCTTAAGATTTTTATAGGCACCAGCTTCCTCTGGAAGGTAGCTTATGAGTTTTCTAACTTCATCCCCGTCTTTAACGACATCATGGCCAAAAACTTCCGCTCTTCCTCCTGTTGGCGTCAATAGGGTTGCCAGAATCTTAAGAGTTGTACTCTTTCCAGCGCCATTTGGGCCTATAAGCCCAAATATCTCGCCCTCCTTTATCTCAAAGCTTATCCCCTTAAGAGCCTTAACTTTCCCATAATCCTTTTCAAGAGCTTCAACTTTTACGGCTGACAATTTTCCACCTCCAGTGGTTTAGAATTTTATTAATCCTCGTATATGAATACGTCTTCAATCTTAACTTTAAAAAACTTCGCTATTTTGAAGGCTAGTTCAAGCGAAGGATTGTATTTTCCTTTTTCGATGGCTATAATAGTTTGTCTCGTGACACCTAAGGCCCTAGCTAAATCCTCCTGTGTAAGGCCCTTCAATTCTCTGAATTCTCTGAGATGATTTCTCAATTCACATCACCCTGAGATAGTAGTATCGGAGGGCCGCATGGCCGAAAATTGCGACAATATAGATTAGAGCCAGTATCTTAACGGGATTCGTGGAAGGGAACGCGTTTACCGCTAGTATTCCCACAAGAAGTAGCATTTGTACTACTATGAGAATTTTCTCCGAGGCGATCTGATTTATTCTCCTCCCGCGCTCATCTTTCATTTGACCACTTTCTTTCATAAACGTGTAGAACATGAACCAGTAGAGAACGGTTACAGCTGTTATAAAGAGGAAAAGAGCTTCGCTACTCATTTACATCACCCATGAGTAGTAGTACCTGACGGCGAGGTAGCCGAGCGTGGCCAAGAGTGCGATAAATAGTATGGCATGGTAAGCAGGACTTGTCCTATCACCTACGATAAAGCGGACGTAAATTATCTCCAGCACCAGTAAGGCCTGGATGAGCAGGATTGTCTTTTCAGCTGCTCTGCAGTCAATCAAGATGCCCCTCTCATCCTTTTCTTCACCCACGTTTCTGCGGTAGCCCGTTGCGAGGTAAAGAGTCGTGAAAACTCCGATTATCAGGACAATGATGCCTAAGAGTTCCTGCATTCACATCACCTCCCGTAGTGGTACTGCGAGATTAGGAGCACCACACTTCCAAGACCCAAGGGAATTAGGAGCTTCACTGCGATCTCCATGTTCCCGTGGCTGTACTCCCAGATGTACTCGGCAAAGAGGAGAAAGTTTATCACCGCATAACCGTTTTTCGCGTTCTTCGCGCTTATGAGCTCGGTTCTCTCGTCCTCGATCCTCTCAATCTTCGAGTTGTAGTACCAGTCCAGAGCCTGGACCAGCAAAACGCCCAGAAAGAGTATACCCACCCCCAGATAGGGCCTGCCTGCCTTCACCGAGTAAGCCAGTCCAATTATTATGCCCGTAACGAGAATACCGAGCAGGTGTTCATACTTCATCTCACATCACCTCCTCATAATGGGCCCTCGCAAAGAGGGGCACAAGAGCGTAAATAAACATAAAAAGCCCGCTCACGATGGAGGCGCTCTTCCAGAAGGGGTCGCTCTGGGACATTATGCTCGTCGAGACGAAGGTTAGGGCTATCGTAAAACCGAGAGTGCGCATGGTTAATGCATAACTCTTCTCCTCAATCCTTTCGATCCGTTCATCAACGATAACTTCTCCAATTTTTTCTAGGTAGCGTCCGTAGGCTGTGGCAATGATGGCTCCGAGGAAGAGGCTTCCGACACCCAGAATTATACTATCTCTATTCGAAGCCACAATGAACAGGCTGAGAACGGCCACAAATATTATCCCCCAACCAAACCAGTACTTAGGTTTCATTCACATCACCCGATAATAGTAGAATTTTAGCAAAATCTTCAGAGTTGAGACTAAAAGCATCAAACCCAAAACTAAGTAGTAGGCGCTCCTCAAACTCTGCTCTCTTTTGGATAGAATGAAAAGTCCAACCATAATGAATGCCAGAACTACTACTAAAATCTGCAGGGTTCTTCTGGAACTCATTTCGTCTATCTTCAGCGCCCTTTCATCATCAAAAACTTCTCCGCGCTTTTTAACCCATTCCGAGTAGAGGAAGGTCGCACCTATTGCCCCGGCC
>QMUF01000118.1 GCA_003663525.1 Thermococci archaeon
ATGTTGTTAAGTCACCATGCACTATCCCGGCTTCATGAAGCTTTCCAATTTGTCTTCCAATCTCTCTGCAAATCCTTAGGCGCTCTTCTATGGGAATAGTTTCTAAATGCTCCTTCAGCCTTTTCCCTTCAATGTATTCCATGATTATTTTCATGTCTTTTAGGTCAACCTCGTACACATAAGGAGCGTTAACACCAAACTCCTTTGCTCTATGAAGAATTCTCGCTTCCCTCACAGTTCTCTCTTTTCTCAGCTTTTCATCTATTTCTTTTATGCGGTAGCGCTTTGGAATGCGATGCTTTATGATAACCTTTTCCTCATTAAAGGGGAAGTAAAGCTCCTCAAATGCTGCAAGGTATATCTTTGCCTCTGCTCCCTGCTTTATCAGCTTCATTTTACTTCCTCCACAGCAAATGTTGTAATTCACTTCAAATACTTTGCCCTACTCCTCCAGCGGGTTAGATGTATAGTGCCTCCACATCCAGTATGCCCATATAACGGTAATGACCACTATACATATTGCCGCCCATTTTGTCCATCCGCCCCCTATTACGCCCACATTATAAAGCAGAGACGTGGTAATCACGACTACGACTAAAAAGTGCATTATGGTTAAGAAGGCTAAAGTTAGCTTCTGTCCCTTTCCAAACACTGGGAATCTTATGAGCATAGGCACCTTTGAAACGAGCACAGTGAATAGAGGCATTATGACAAAGCCGACAAGGGGATACACAACAACCCCCATGACCTTTGAAGCGAAGCCATCTGGATGTCCATTTGAGGAATAGTGCACCGCTATTGTTTCGGGCAGTCTCCCCCACAGGAGTGCTGCAATCAAGAAGTAAATACCTATTGCAATGAGCTGGGCTATGAGGTAGGGCTTTGCGTTCACGGTTGTAAGAGGTTGAGATGTGCCTTCTAAGGGAGTTCTGATATCACTCCGCTCATAGGCTTCTTTTGCCTTCTGGTATGTTGTAACGGCTAAAATTACAACAATCCCAAGTAGGAGGAGCAAAATGGTATCCTTCGGTGGATGTAGAAAATAGGTCACTGCCCAAAGCACCAGCCCAGCAACAATGCAGTATACCGCTGCAAAGGTGTTGGCCTCTCTCCATGCTTCCTTTGAAAGGTATGTATAACCAACCCTTACACCGATGTAGGGATTTGGTATGTTCCTAAAGAGATAAGTCAGCACTCCGAGGATAATTAACATTCCAGACATGTAGAATCCATCATTCACACGAAACCCCTCCAGCAATTCTTATGATCTCCAAAACTTCTGATTTTAGTTCCTTTAACACCTCTTCTCCTAAAGAGGTGAGCTTATAGGACTTTCGTGGTCTTCCTCCGGCTTGAACCCAAAAATCCTCTACAAGACCATATTTCTTCAGACTCTTTAGGATGTCATAGAGGGTTCCTTCACTTGGCACCAGGTGGCCGTTGCTCGTTGTTTCGAGTTCTTTTCGCAATGCATACCCATGAAGCTCTCCTTTTTGTTCAAGGGCAAGTAGGGCTAAGTAAGCATAGAACCCAGAGCGTATATCCTTTCTGAGCTTCTTTAGCGCCTTCTCTTTCTTGTTTCCAAGCAACTTTTTCACCTGCCGAATTATATGTGGGACTCCGATATGTCTGACTCCGAGGTATAATACTCTGGAGTGATTTATAAACTTTTCTCGTTTGCAGGGGCACTTACCAAAATTTTTAAATACTTTGTCAACTTACATAGGTTGACAAAAAACGATGGTGAAATTTATGAAGCTCGAGGGGATTAGACCTTCAAACTTTGGAGGAGTCCCATTATTAATTGCCATTTTGGCCTTTGTCTTTATGATAGGAGGTATAGAACTCTTCTCTTGGTGGATGTGGATCATTGGATGGGTTCTTATTTTTGCTTCATGGGGCATATCGGCTGAAATTAAAAATGATACCTTAATTCTGAGATACGTCTTTGGACTGTTACCCATAAAACTCAAAGCCGAAGATATTGAAGAGATTTTAGTTTTAAACAGACTGGAAAAGGGTGTTCTTTTAAGATATTTTCCGGGAATTGGAGCAGCTTACATGGGCGTACTTATCTATGCCCTATACCGTTATCTTACGTTTCCAGATAACCTTTTGCCGGGGTATTATGCAGGAGCCCTCGGACTAATTATCATCTCAAGCTCTATGCTGATTTCCTTAGCAATACCTATCGGAAAAACACACCATAAACTCCTCACAGCAGTTGTCGTCTTCATTGCTAGTGCATTTCTTCTGTGGCTTAAGGTTCGTGCAGTTGAGTTAATTCCAATGGTGGTGGTCTTAGTTATGATAACTCTTTGGACGGTATACGACATTGACACCCAAGATTACATTGTTCTAAAAACAAGAAAAGGGAGGTATCTCTTAACATCCAATGCTCCCAGAGATAAAGTAGAAAAAGCCATAAAAGCAATCATGGAGGTTCTGAGTGATGATTAGACTCCCAGAAAGTATGGAGAAGATTTGGACAATGAGGGCCAAGGGAATGAGAGAAATAGAGATAGCAGAGAACCTTGGAATTTCGAGGCAGGCTGTAAACAAAGCTTTGAAAGAGGCTAAAGCCAAACTATTTGAGGCATTCTTTGCTCTAGCTGAGACCTTTTCGTGGGAGATTGTTAGGGTAAACGCTGAAAAGGGATTTATGGTTGCGAGGGGAAGATGTGGAGATAGAGCAACGAGAGTTTACGCGTTTTATATACCCCAAAAGGGGATAAGGGGGTTTTTCGGGGAAGAAGTTCCAGAGCTTATTCTTCAACATGCTGTAGAACTTAGAATTGTCAAAAGGGCAGATAAGAAAGAGCTGATAAAAGTTCTAGAAAGATGATTAATCTCTTTTCTTGCCAATCTTTCTTTCCCAATCGAGGAATTCCCTTATTTTTGCCCTCCCTTTGGTGATTTCATTAACATATTTTACGAACTCATCTTTTTGTTCTGGCAGGATACCCACTACAAAACTGATTTCGATACTAAAATCCCTCTCAAGAATCTCCGCTTCGAATTTTTCAACGGTCTTTTCAATTGCATTATAGAGATTATATGGGAAAACAATTTCCACGAGCTCTTTTTTAATGATTTCAATTATCCCTGCCTTTTCAAGGGCTTCGCTTGCTGTTTCACTGTATGCTTTTATCAATCCTCCATACCCAAGCTTTGTTCCACCAAAGTATCTTGTAACAACAACCACAACATTTTCCAAACCTTTATATTCAAGAACTTTAAAAACCGGCTTTCCAGCACTTCCCCTTGGCTCTCCATCATCATCGTAATAGCTTAGAAGAGTATTTCCTTCCCTCACCCTATAGGCAGAAACGGTGTGTGTCGCATCTGAATGGGCTTCTTTAATATTTCTAATGAACTCTTTAGCCTCTTTTTCTGAGTTTACTGGAATTGCATAGCTTATGAAAAGTGAGTCCACATAGAGTTTCTCAACTTTTCCAAAGCCTCTGATTGTTTTGTAGCCTTCCATAGGAAATTTTAAGGAAGATCAACCTTAAGAATCTTTTGTAGTTGGTTTTTTGTAATTTGTTCAATGTATTCTGGGATTTATTGATATTTATTCTATAAAATATGTAAAATCTCGCCTTTTAAATAGAAATCTTTTTATAGAGCACTAACGAAAGGTTCATGGTTAATCGAAGGAGGTATTGGAAATGATGGTAGGACAAGGCGGACAACCTGTTGTTATTCTTCCAGAGGGCACTCAAAGATACGTAGGCAGAGATGCTCAAAGACTCAACATTTTGGCTGCAAGAGTTATTGCCGAAACTGTTAGAACTACTCTTGGTCCAAAGGGTATGGACAAAATGCTTGTTGATAGCCTTGGGGATATAGTAATCACAAACGATGGTGCAACAATTTTGGAGCAAATTGACGTTCAGCACCCAGCAGCTAAAATGATCATTGAAATTGCAAAGACTCAGGACAAAGAAGCCGGGGATGGGACCACAACAGCTGTTGTAATAGCTGGTGAACTTTTGGCAAAGGCCGAAGAGCTTTTGGATCAAAACGTCCATCCAAGCATAGTTATTAAGGGTTACACTCTAGCGGCTGAGAAAGCCCAAGAGATAATCGATAGCATAGCCATTGCAGTTGAGCCTGATAATGAGGAGACCCTTACAAAGATAGCTTCAACTTCAATAACCGGTAAAAATGCAGAGAGTCATAAAGACCTCTTAGCAAAGCTTGCTGTTGAGGCTGTTAAGCAAGTTGCTGAGAAGGTTAATGGTACATATGTTGTTGATATTGATAATATTAAGCTTGAGAAGAAAGAGGGTGGAAGCGTTAGGGACACTCAACTCATCAGAGGTGTGGTTATTGACAAAGAAAGAGTGCACCCAAGAATGCCAAGGAAGGTAGAAAACGCTAAAATAGCTCTTATAAACGATGCTCTTGAGGTCAAAAAGACTGAAACGGATGCAAAGATAAACATAACCGCTCCGGATCAACTCTATGCATTTCTCGAGCAAGAGGAGAAGATGCTCCAGGAGATGGTAGAGCAAGTAGCCGCTACAGGTGCAAATGTTCTCTTCTGTCAGAAGGGTATTGACGATTTAGTCCAGCACTACTTAGCAAAGCACGGTATTTTAGCAGTTAGGAGAGTTAAAAAGAGTGACATGGAGAAGCTCGCCAAGGCAACTGGTGCAAAAGTCGTGACAAACGTTAAAGACTTGACAAGTGAAGACCTTGGTTATGCTGAGGTTGTTGAGGAGAGAAAAGTTGCAGGGGAAAACATGATCTTTGTTGAAGGTTGCAAGAATCCAAAGGCAGTTACAATCCTCATTAGAGGAGGAACAGAGCACGTGGTTGATGAGGTTGAAAGGGCCCTTGAAGATGCAATAAAAGTTTCCAAGGATGTAATGGAAGACGGTGCAATCTTACCAGGTGGAGGGGCTACAGAGCTTGATCTAAGCATTAGAC
>QMUF01000119.1 GCA_003663525.1 Thermococci archaeon
GAAGCGATTGTATTACTCCAGGAAGGATGGGGCAAAGATAGCTTAGATGAAATTCGTACTACTTTTTAGGTGCAAATGACTCCGTTTCCTAAGCTTTACAAAATTAGAAAGGCCTATTTGTTAGAAAAAGAAGCAATAAACATCTTGATAACTGCCATAGAGGAGCTACAGACCTCTTAGCTTTTTAAATTTTATTACTTGAGAATGAAGGTAAGGATGTTCATTTTAATTAACAAGCTTTGAGGATAGTTGTTCAATGAAGAAATATTTTGAGAAGTGAAAATTGATTTGGTGCGGTGGCCGGGATTTGAACCCGGGCCCGCGGCGTGGCAGGCCGCTGTCCTAGACCAAGCTAGACTACCACCGCACAAGCTCGGTAGATAATCAATTGTGGACGCTTTATAAATTTTTCGCTAGAATATTTTTAAATTCCACCACTTTCTTTGGTCTTTCTTCTAATGTTGGGATCTCTATCGGCCATTCTTTTTAAGGCCTCTTCAAAGCTCATCCAATCTGGAACTTCTTCATTGAGATAGATTCCTGTTCTTCCAATGGAGTCTCTTCTTGTGAGTATCTTGACTCTCTCTTGCACAAGCTCAATACTCACTCCTAGAACCTTTGCCACTTCGCTTTCTCTTCCCATTACTTCTTTTTCTATATGGCCATTTTCAGTGGGTATTATAAGGATTAACTTTTTATTCACTCCTGGAACCCTTGAATTTGTCTGGATCCCTTTAATATCGATCATTCCACCCCATTTGTAGAATTCAATCTCTCTATCATTCGGATTAATCAAGGGGAAAGTTATCACTGTTTCATCATCAATCTCAATGTGACCCTTTATCAAATGCCATGGAGTGGCCATCACGATTCTCTTATTTTGAAAAGGCATGTTCTTCAGAGCGTGTTCAATCAGAAAACTTGGCACTTTGTAGGGAATAACAATATCTATATCGCTGTCTTTTCTCACATCTCCTCGAGCAACGCTCCCATAAACATGAGGGTCGAATTGGGCTAGCTTTTTCATAATCTGCAACGCTTTCTCTCTTTTTTCTTTTAGAATTCTCCATTTTTTGAGAGAATAAGCAACTTCCCTCTCATCCCACACTTTAACAACTTTTTCTCTTGGCATGGTTGATGATTTGCATATCTCCTTTTAAGTCTCACCGATATGTTTAATAACTTCACAGTGATTGTTAAAAAGGAGGTGTAAAAATGCCGGTGCTTGGTGTTAGCATTACCAAAGTTGAAATAGAAAAGCAAGGGGGAGTTGCAGGTAAAGTAGAGATTAATCTTTCACCAAAGGTTGAAGAGGTAAGATTGGGTGAGATAAAGACTCCTTCAGGTAAAGTAAATGGTATCGAGGCTCTTTTCACATATCAAATAGGTTATAAGCCAGAAATTGCTCGAGCATCTATAAGTGGAGCTGTCTTTTACCTTCCACCACAAAAGGAAAAAATTGATGAAATACTCGATGGTTGGGAGAAAGAAAAAAGGATTCCTCCGGAAATGTTCGCGGAGATAGTAAACTTTATCACAAATGAGATAACTCCATTGATAATGGTTGTTTCAAAGGAAATGAGGATTCCATATCCTATTCCATTGCCTAGGGTCTCTATAAAGCAACCTTAGGTTTTCTTTTGCCTTTTTCAAAACACTTATAAAGTTGTCATTTTACTATTTTTTGGTGCTCGTGATGAGGGGGGATTTACTTTGCTTTACCAAAATCCGCTCTTCAGGTTTTTGGAGCTTTAGAGGATAGACCGATTTCGTCTAAGGAGTTAGCCAGAAGAACAAACCTTTCTGTAAGAACTGTCCGGTATGCATTGAAAATTCTGAAGGAAAATGGGCTTGTTGAAGAGATATTTTTCTTAAGAGATGCCCGAAAGAGAGGGTATAGACGAAAGAAATTCACTCTGGACTAAGGCCTTCCACCTTTTGGAGGCCTTTTTTAATTTCTGGATATCTTGTTTCGAAGACAAGTTCTGCTATTTCAATTGCCTGTGCATAAGCTTCCCTTTTTGCATAGAATTCCATCTGCTCCACGAACTCTAAGTAGTTCTTGCTTTTTTCTTTTGCTGCCAGATACAACATGAGGGCTCTTCTTACATGGTATTTGTATTCTAAACCTACTTCGGCCTCTATCATGAGGCTTTTGTACGTTTTAAGACCATCTAATAGTTTATCAATGCCAAATAAAGCCTTAGATAGCATCAATAATGCTTCTCCAAGTTCATTTACAAATCTTGCTCTTCTATACTCTTCTACAAGCTGATAGAACATCTTACTTGCATTTAATCCTACTAATTTTACTCGTTTAGCATTATCAGCTAGTAAGTAGGAGTATTCTGCATTTAGGAGTATTTTAGCCGTAGTATAAAGATCTCCCTTACTGTACCATTCTTTACTGGCCCGCTCATAGTTTCTTCCAGCATCCTCCATTAGCTCCATAAAATGAGAATCGTATCCGAAGATGTCCTTTACAATAAACCCAAGCCTAAAAAAGGTGTCTCCTGCTTTCTGGTACTCTTTTTTACTTACGAAGATTTCAGCCCCCTTTCCAAAAAGGTCAAGTAGTATACTAACTGTCTCTTCAATTCCTTTCCTGTAGTGGATTATTTTGTAGTACCTTCGAGCAGTTTCATAAGACATTATGGCCGTTTGAATGTTCTTTTCTTTTAATTTGGTGTCTCCTAAGTTTTTGTACATAGCCCCAAATTCTTTAGCATATTTCTCAAATTTCTCTTTCTCTCCAAGGATCTCAAATACTCTTAGGATATTAGAGCAAAACTCATCTAAAAGCTCTAAATTAGGATTCTCTACCTCTACTTCTCGTTCTAAAATATCTAAATAGTGATATGCACTCTTAAGAAGAAAAGGTCTTGCATCCTTTAGGCCTTGGGGATTAACATTGAGAATTAGGTCTCCAATATATCGGTACATCCTCGCAGCATCTAAAAACCGTTTTTGGAACTCATATTCCCTAGCTGATTTTATTAGAAGATTTATTCCCTTTTTGAACTCTCCTTTAGTTATCATAGTTTTTCCTGCTAATTCCAGCTCTCCAGGACTAGATCTTATTATACCTGTGATCAAAGGGACACCCCCGAAATAGTTTCTGATTTAGCATAATCTTTTCTACCTTAAGATATTTAACAATTTCTCCCATGTACAAATGAATACTTTAATGATTGAAGAATTTCCAACAGTTCATACTTTAATAATTCTGTAACCTGCAGCTTTTTTGAGTCTATTCATCACAGCAAGGCCTAAACCTCTCTCTTCTATCCCTTCGGCTAATATTACATTTACTCCACTCTTATCAAGTTCTCTTAAAGCTTTGAATAAATTACGAGCTATTTCCTCTTCATTTTCACCAATATTGAAGTAAGCATCTGCTTCATAGAAATCTCCTGTTGCCATGACTCCCACACGTATTTTCTGTTTTTTGTAGTCCTTAATGAGTTCTTTGATTTTTTTAGTGACTTGTTCACGCTCACCTTCGATTACTATTACTTGGGCCTCTGGGGCGTAGTGCTTGTATTTCATTCCGGGAGCCTTTGCCAATTTTATGGGTCTTCCCTTAACTGCTGGGTGCACATTAACTTTGCCAATAACCTTTTTTATCTCCTCAAGGGCTAATCCACCGGGTCTCAGAAGCATTGGAGGATGTGTAGTTAAATCTACCACAGTGGATTCTACTCCAATTTTGGTTTCTCCTCCATCTATTATGCACTCTATTTTTCCATAGAAGTCATCAACGACATGTTCTGCTAAAGTAGGACTTGGTTTTCCACTAATATTTGCAGAAGGAGCAGCAATCGGTCGACCACTTGACTGTATTAAGGCAAGAGCAATTTCATGATCTGGCATTCTTATCGCTACAGTTTCCAATCCCCCTGTAGTAACGTATGGTACTTCATCCTTTTTAGGTAACACTAGTGTTAGAGGGCCTGGCCAGAATCTCTGGGCCAATATTTCAGCTGTTTCAGGTATCTCTTGTGCAAGTTCATAAATTTGTCTGAAATTGGCTATGTGTACTATAAGCGGGTTATCCGGGGGTCTGCCCTTGGCTTGAAATATCTTTCTTACGGCATCGTCATTGAGAGCATCGGCTCCAAGCCCATACACAGTCTCTGTAGGGAATGCCACCAGCTTAGATTCTTTAATAAATCTCGCAGCTACTTTGATTTTCTTCCAATCTACCTTTTCTCGCATGTTTATTACAATTGTCATTTCTCTCACCTAATACTTCTCTATAACTCTCTTCAATGAGATGTCCGATTCTTTCCCAACTATATTGGCTGCTGATGGTTTTCCCTATTTTTCCCATTTTTAAAGCTTTTTTATTGGACAATAAAATCTCAACTTTTTCTACAAGTTCTTCAAAAGTTTTGAAGGTGTATCCATTTTTGCCTTCTCGGATGAGTTCTTTTATACCTCCAACAGCTCTCCCAATAACAGGCACTCCAAGAGAATTGGCTTCTATAATCACCAGTCCAAAACCCTCTCTTAAGGAGGGGATGACTAGAAGTTTGGTTTTTGATAGGATACCTCCAACATCTTCTTTATACCCTAAGAATTTGACATTTTTTGGGGCTCGTTTTTCAAGATCCGTTCTTAATGGGCCGTTTCCCACAACAAGAAACTTCTCATGAGGAAACTGTTTAGCAAGTTTTATGAATGTTTGGGGATCTTTATATGGTGTTAAGGCACCGATAAAGGTTATATACTCCCTTTTGGTATCTTCTTTTTTTATGGTTTTTATAGAATTGGGGATTACTCTTATCTTTGTTGCTCCCATTGATATTGCTTTTTTCTGGAGATGGTGGCTTACTGCTATTACTAAATCACTTTTTGATAAGCTTTTTTTAACAAAGTACCTTCCGAGAGGTAGGTTTGACATAAAATCAAGGTCACTTCCATGAGCTGTAAC
>QMUF01000120.1 GCA_003663525.1 Thermococci archaeon
ATCATAGCTTTCAATGTGGTAAAGTATATTAACCTGTGAGTCGATATTGAGATGGTGGGAAGATGGAAAAAGCTGAGAACGTTGAGTATGTTTTGAAGGAGTTGGAGAGACTTAAAGTTGAGATTCAGCGCTTAGAGTCGATGCTCATGCCAGTTCTGAGGGGTGATGACATCACTGACGAGGAGATTGCAGAGCTACTTGAGTTGGCCAAGAATGAAAATCCCGAAGATTGGATTGACGCTGATGAACTCCCTAAACCTGAAGACTGAGGAGTATCAATGACATATAAGATTAAAGAGAATCAAAACTAGTTGCGTGCTCTTTTGGCCCTTTCCTTCATTCTGAGATATTCTTCTTTCGATAGGGGGAAGTTTTTTGCATTTTCCAAGAGGGCGTTGATAAACTCCGCTTGCTGTGCACTCCACACCTCATTGGGTGTCTTTTTGAGCCACTCGACATAGAGTTTTATGAATTTTATTCTCTCCTCCATATCCCGTTTAGAGTTCAAAGTCTATCACCTCATCCGCTCAAAACCTCATAGACCTTCTTCATGACTATTATAGCGAAGATAACCAGCAAAAGCTCCACAAGAGGTTTTAAGCTTTCTTTCTGCTCTTTGCTCAAGAAGAGGCTTCCAACTTCAAGGGTTATGAGGAGGCCTATTAGAGTTAAGGTTAGAAATACATCAACGGTCTTTGTTGCCAGGGCCGCTATGAGGATCCATGATGAGAGAAAGAGGAGCATGTAATCCTCTACATCCATTCCCTAACTCCTCCGAGCTTTTTGACCTTTATCTCAATTCCGTAATCTTTTTTCTCAAAGCTTTCCACACCTATGAGGTTATCCGTTGCCTTAGCCAGGCCCAGAAGAACAGACGCACATATTGGACATGGGGCCTTTTCGCACTCTTCCGGGTTGCATGAGACCTCGGGTGTGAGAACCACTCTAATTCCACTCTCGTTTTCTTCTATGTGAACTCTCTTTGCCAACCCTAAGACCCTTAAAACCGAACCTGCTGAAGACTCCAACTCTGGAACACTGCTAATTGGGGCCTCCAAATGCTCTTCATACTTTTCGAGGAGGCCTTTTCCCAGAGAGGTTATGAGAAGCCCCATTGATTTTTCATCAGGGGTGTCGGTTAAGAAGAAAGTGTTCTCATCAAGCCTCGCAGGATCTATGTCAAATTCCTCATGAAGGGGAACAAAAATCCCGCCTTTAGGCAGATTTTCATAAGGGGGAAGGTAAACGGCATTCCCCTCGAGCTTTAAGTTACTCAGAAGATCTTTGAAGAACCCTTTGTGAGACTTTAAGAGCATGTCAGCAGCGTCTTTCTTCACATACTTGGAGGATTTCAAGGTTAGAACAACAGCACCTAAAAACATCCCGGCAATTCCCAAATTAATGTAGCTCTGATTGGCAGCCAGGAAACCTCTTAAAACCATTACCCCACCAGAAATCCCCAGTGCTGCGCTTACAATGTACTTCAACTCCATTTTTACCCCAAGTTATAAAGCACCACTAACTTTAAAAGATTTATCTTGCGAAATTTTCATTGGTAAAAATGAGAGGGAGAAGCTTTATTTCAATTCTTGTTGTCATAACCATTATTTCAGGGGTTGCTTACGCTGAGGACTATTCTCAAGTAGAGGGGGATGATCATGGGGTTTATCTGTACTTCAACGGTATGCTTGGCAATTTTAATTCCATTATAAATGATATCCTTGAAGACAAAAACGACACCGTAATCAAGGCTGAATCGTTCTATTCCCTCACGAACATTACTGTTGAGGAGGTTGTAAAGTATAACTCCTTTGGAGTAAGGCCCTCTGCTGTTGGGCTTGCATACTGCTTTAAGGACCTTGGGGAGGGAGTGTTTATACTCTCTTCAAGCCACCAAAAATTTATGGAGAGCCTGGAAAACGGCAACTTTTTGGACGCAAGGACAAATCTTTTCTCTATGAAAGCATCTATGGATGAGATTTATCTCAATCTGGCCCATATTTCTGGGGTAAGGCTAATCGGAGAAAATGGAGAGGCTTTAAATTTTGACCTCGGGGGAACCTACGAGGCCCTTGACAAAATGGCCGAGCTTATAGAGAGATATGAGGAAATGCTCAACAGATTATCGGCCCCAACGGAATTCTCAATATTTTCATCAAAGGAGAGTCCTTTTTTGCATGAGAACATCACCTTTTACGGATACACCCTCGGGCTTGAGAATGTGAGGATTATACTAAACAACGCTTCTTACACTCCGGAGGTAATAAATGGGGGATTTAAGCTTCGCTATTCTTTCAATGAAACTGGTCTTTATGAAATATATGCTCAGGCAATGAACGGGAGTCAGGTGGTAACTTCAAACGTTCTTCAAATAAATGTCCAAAAGATACCAACTCAAATAATAGCTCTTGAAAAAACGGGGGTTAGCGTGACAATAGAAGGCTACCTGTTTGACTACTTTGGGAGCTATCTCCCGGGAAAGACAATCATCCTAGAGATGGATGGGAAGAATTATACATCACTCACGGATGAAAACGGCACTTTTGCTTTTGACTTAGGGGAGATTTTTGAAAACAAAAATATAACAATGTCTTTTCTTGGGGATGAGGAGCATGAGGAGACAACTACAAAATTAACTCTTTTGCCGCCTAAGGAGAGGTTAACAATAAGGCTGTTTTTTGATGGGGGAGAGGTTAGAGAGAACGAAGAAGTTAGGATCCCCGGCTATGTTAATGGAACATCAAATAAAATACCTCTTGAGGTCTACGTTGATGACAAACTCACCGAAACGATAAACGCCCAGGGGAACTTCACACTATCTCTGCGTTTTGATAGGGGAGAGCACACTGTGTATGTTAAATTCCCCGGAAACAACGAGTTTGCCGAAAGTATTTCCAATATCGTTGAGATCCAAGCTGTCCCATACAATTACCTGCAGAGACTTCTGCTCTTCATTGCGCTTTTAGGTTTAGGTTTTGCAGGATATAAGCTTCTCACGAGAAGACCGAAGGCTTTGGTTGTTGAGACAAAGCCCAAAGGAGAACAAAAGGAAATCACGGTGAGCGAAGAGAAGCCAGATTTGATAAAATCCTACCGCTTCCTATACGGCCTCTTCAGGAGGCTTTACAACCTTCCAAAATCAATAACACCGAGAGAGCTCCTTAAAAGGCTTGAGAATGAAAGTTTTGTTTCGGAGTTAAAGAGGGTAACATTTCTCCACGAAACGACCTTTTACGGGAAGAAGAGGTTGGGAGCAAGGGAGGTTATTGAGGGAGTAAGAAGTGTAGCGACAGCAATAGTCAAAGTTTTCGTGAGGGAGGAGCTATGAACCGGGTTTTCTATGCAATAATGCTGATTGTTGGAGTTTCAATAATGATCATGCCCTTATCGGTCCCAGTCTTCAAGAGCAGTGCAGATTACAGCGTTTTAAATACTGACTGGAATGGAGTTTCAAGCTTTGGAAGGCTTTTATATTCGAAGGGAGAGGTAAGTCCCGTTTTAAGCACTTATGACTCAATGAACCTCGGAGAGAGAAAGGGCACTCTGATAATAGTGGGGCCCAACTTGGACTTCACGAGTGAAGAAATATGGGAGCTCAAGGAATTTCTCGAAAACGGAAACACCCTGATCTTAGCCGATGACTTTGGAACGGGCAACGAGATTTTGGAAGGACTGGGCCTTAAGCAGAGGTTTGGAAGGGGAGAGCTAATAACACCAATTTACTCCAAAAACTACCACTACCCCATAACCGCCGAGATAATGGATTCTGATCTTAGCAAGAACGTTGAAAAAATAGTGATGTACAACCCATCGGTAATCCTGAACCCCCAAAATGTTCTCGTTTATACACCCAACTCGTCCATTTTCAAAAACAGCTATGGGGCCTTTGCCCTCGTGGAGAAAATTGAATACGGAAATGGAGAGATAATACTCATCTCAGACCCGGACATATTCACGAACTCGCTCTTCAGGGAGAACGAGGAGTTCATAAAGAACATTCTTGATTATGCAAGCGGGCCGTTTTTTATAGATGAAGCCCATCACAGAGACTTCAACCCTTATTCCTCCGGAACGATAACTATTAGAAGAACCGTGAACAAAGATCTCATCTTTTATTACATCCTGCTTGTGGCTGCAATAGCGTTTATAATCGAAAGCGGCATTTGGTTAAAAATCCTTGAGAAAATCTTCTCGATTCTTTTTATGATCTTCAAAGAAGAAAAAGAGAGTATGGAAGAAATTATTAAAAGCCTGGAAAAAGAGGGACTCAATAGAGAGTTGTTAATGAAGATCATCAATGAAATTAAAAGTGGATCAAAACTGGGTGGTAGTCATGGAAGGTAAAGAGTTTATGGAAATGCTTAAAATGGAGATCAGTAAGGCGGTTGTTGGTAAAGAGGATGTTATAGAGCTTTTAACTATTGCATTGCTCTCAGAAGGCCATGTATTGATTGAAGGAATTCCAGGGGTTGCCAAGACCACAATTGCCAAGGCATTTTCAAACGCCATAGGGTTGAAATTTTCAAGAATACAACTCACTCCAGATTTGTTGCCTGCGGACATAATAGGGATCTTCTACTACGACCAAAAGACAGGTGAATGGACAATAAAGCACGGCCCGATTTTTGCCAATGTTATTCTAGCGGATGAAGTAAACAGGGCCCAGCCAAAAACCCAATCAGCTTTGTTGGAGGCAATGCAAGAAAAGCAAGTGACGATAGAGGGTGTGACTCACAAACTCCCGGAGCCGTTTTTGGTAATAGCAACCA
>QMUF01000121.1 GCA_003663525.1 Thermococci archaeon
AATAGTTATGAAGAAGGTTTATGAGGTCCTAAGTGGATAGCTGATTTTCATTTAATCTTATTGGTACAGGGGAAGTGTACAATCGAAAAATATAAATATCCAGAAATAGGATAATCCTATTGGTGGATTATGAATGAGATTCTATAATAGAGAGAAGGAACTTGAAGCACTGGAAAAGAGCTTTAACCTCACAAACATGAGATCTTCGCTAATTATAATCACAGGCAGGCGTAGAATTGGAAAAACAAGGCTTGTTAGAGAATTTTTCTCAAGGAAAAACCTCCCATACCTTGACTTCTTCGTCTCGGTTAAGGAAGAAAGCCTTTTACTGGAGGATTTTCAAGAGGAAATTACCGAAAAATTAGGTTACTCTCCAAAATTTGAAAATTTTGAGGATTTTCTGAACTTTTTATTCAAAACACAGGATAAAATGGCCATATTCTTTGATGAGTTTCAGAATTTCTTAAAAATAAACCCTTCCATAATTCACGACCTTCAAAAATTCTGGGATAAGTACAAGGAGGAGAAAAAATTCTTCATTGTACTCTCAGGTTCTTATATCGGGATGATGAGAAAAGTATTCCTTCTTAGAAGATCACCGCTGTATGGGAGGAGTGATCTTTACCTAGATCTTAAACCATTAAAACCGAGTACGGTCTTTCAGATGCTTGATGACCTTGGTGTAAAAGATTTCGAAGAGAAAATAAAATTTTACGGCGTTTTTGGTGGTGTGCCAAAGTACTATGAATATCTGGAGCTCTTTAGAGAAAAAACATTCTTTGATTTTCTGGAACAAATGCTGAAATTCTCTTCGATTATCCAGAGTGAGGGTGAGGCCCTTCTCATAGAGGAGTTTGGAAGGACTCACAAGATATACTTCTCTATATTGGAAGCGATTGCAAGCAGCAGAAACACTCTCGTGGAGATAGCAAACGCAATTTCCCAAAAACCTACAACCATAACAAAATACCTGAAATCTCTTGAAGAATACTTTAACCTGATTTCGAGGGAAAAACCCATCTTAGAAAAGAAAACCAAAAAGTCCCGCTACATCATCAGCGACTATTTCCTAAACTTCTGGTTCACATTCATACGAAAAAACCAGGCTTTGGTCGAAACGGAGAACTATGATGCTCTAACGAGGAAAATAGAAACTAATTTCCCCAACTATTTTGGCAGAATATTTGAGAGGCTTGCAAAGGACATTTTGGTTGAACTAAATCAAAAAGGAGTGGTAGAATTTGATGAGATAGGGCCCCAATGGGGTAAGACTAAAGAAGGTAGCTATGAGATCGACCTCGTTGGTATAGAAGGCAATAAAGCTCTATTTGTTGAAGTGAAGTGGAGGGATAACGTTAATGGAGATGCTATCCTAAACGACCTAAAGAAGAAAGCGGATTTAACCAAGTGGAAGGGCGAAAAAGAATTTCTCATCATTGCGAAGAGCTTTAAAAAGAGAGCTGCTGACGCTACTTGTTGGGATTTAAATGATCTGGAGAGATTGCTTTCATATGATTAATTTTGCTCTTACATTTTTGAAATCCTCGAAGGAATAACCTTTCGTGTATTCTTCAATCATCTCAACGGCTTCAAGTATGTCCTCAAGGAAAAGCCTGTAGTCCTGTTTAGACATGGATAAGCTCCTCCCTCATGTATTTCCAGAGTTTGGGCTTTCTCATCATGCCGTCTTTTGTTACTAAATCAACTTTTATTCCAAGTAAACTTTCTAAGTATTCCTTTAGATTCACAATCTCCCACCCGATAGGCTCATAAAAGTCTACAAGAATGTCAACGTCGCTTGTTTCTTTAGCCTCTCCCCTAACGTAAGATCCAAATATTCCAATTTCCTTAACCTTAAACTTCTCCCTCAGCTTCCTAATTTCAGCTTTCCTATTTCCCATCCATTTTCCAATTATTAACTAAAGCAACAGTTAACCCGTTAATTCCTCGTTATAGGCGGGAATCACTATGAGGATTTTCATATTAATCAGCTTTCCGTTTCATCCAGTTCATGTTGTGACAGTCTTTGCAATGGTTTTGAATTCTAGGCAAGGACAATGCTTTTAAAAAAGAGGATTGAATCCTTATTGTGGAGTCAATGTTCAGGGTTGAAGTTGATGAGAGAGTTTTCAAGGAGGCTGAGTCCTGGTTTAAAGAAGCTCAAATCAAAAAACTATTTGAATTTCTCAAAGCCCTTGAAGAACATCCTGTACCATCCGGTTTTGATATTAGAAGAGTTAAAGGCATGGAGATAAAGGGCATGCAAGTGTATGCTCTTCGCATTGGAAAATATAGGATATTTTATGGTGTGAATTGGAAAGAGAATAAAATTTACGTTGCTAAAATTGAACCGAGGGGGAGAGCTTACAAGCGTTAAACGTCCTCAAGAAGGGCTAAAAGCCTTTTCCTAGCCTTATCAGCTGAGATAACTTTAGCTTTTCCTTCCTTGTACTCTTTGAACCTCTTTTCAAGGTCTTTTAGGGTCTCTTCATCAACCTCCTCAGCGGGGAGTTGTTCGACCTGTAACTTAAGCAGTTCAATTTTAAGCTCTTCTAACTCTTTCTCCACGCGTTCTACTCTCTCCAAAATGGTGTTAATGTTAATGGTCTTTTCCACTTCTCACACCTTCATATTGAGGTTTGGCCTTAAGAGTTAAATACTTTTCCCACATCCCCACCATAATGTGACGAGCCTGATATCCTCCTGAAGGGCGAGGCTTTCAAAAGAAAAATGTAATTCCTTTTTGAGGTCTTCTCTCTCGATTTCAACTTCAACTATATTAAAGAGTCTGGATATGTTGAGCTTCTTTCTCGGCAGTATCTCTATTCTATCCTCCAGTTCAATTTTTGGGATAACCATTCTCCCCTGTCTATCGAGTCTTTTAATATCCATTTTAATAGGATTTGTGGCAGAACTTTCCGGGCCTCCAAGAATTCACTTGAGTAGAGGTTTCGAAAATACCCAAAATAAGATAATCCTGTTAATGGTTAATGATGAAAGTTTATTCCATAAAATATACAAACATTAAATATTTATATTCCATGGGATATAAAATGTTAAGAAGAGAGGAAATCATTGAACTGATCAGTGTAGAGAACTTTTGGGGTAGGCCTCAAGAGGTTGGAATAGAAAGAGATCACTATCTGAAACACCTTAACAGACTTGCCAAAGCTAAAGATTTCTCCATATCAATCATTGGGGTTAGAAGGTCAGGAAAAACTTTTCTAACAAAGCAGTTTTTAAAGAAGGCAATAGACTCTGGACTTGATCCCAAGCAGACTCTCTATGTGAATCTGGAAGATCCCAGATTTCATCCTTATCTAAGTTTAGAGCTTTTGGATGAAATTTACCAGGCCTACAGAACGTTTGTTAATAAAGAGGGATTCGCTCTCATAGTACTCGATGAAGTCCAGAACATTAAAAACTGGGAAAAATGGGTTCGTAGAACTATGGAAAAAGAGAACGTTCAGATTGTCATGACCGGATCAACGTCTTCTCTTTTAAAAACTGAGGTCTCAACGGCATTAACTGGACGTTCATTAACTCTGGAAGTTTTTCCTTTAAGTTTTCATGAGTTTTTAAAATTCAAGGGGGTTGTCCTCGAAGATCAGCTGGACGTTGTAAAAACCAAGGCTAAAATAGAGAGACTCTTTATAGAGTACCTTCAATTTGGAGGATTTCCAAGGGTGGTCTTAGAAGAAGATGAATTTTTGAAGAGGGAGATGCTCAAGGAGCTTTTTGATGATATTGTAATGAGAGACATTGTATTCAGGTATGGGTTTAGGGATGTAAATTCGGTCAAATTGGTTGCAGAGCTGGCCATAAATTCATTTTCCTCTCTTAAAAGCGTGAGTAGTTTAAGAAATGAACTGGCTGGAATCCTAAAGAGAAAGGTTTCTCCAAATTTTGTTGCAGAGGTCATGGAGGCCCTTAGAGAAAGTTATCTGTTATTCACAATTCCACCTTTTTCTCCGAAAATAAAGGACGTGAAGAAGTATCCAAAGAAAATCTATGCTGTAGATACTGGGCTAGCAACCACTGTTACTTTGAGTTTCTCTAAAAACTTGGGCAGACTGGTTGAAAATGCAGTTGCCCTGCACTTAATCAAAAAATACGGAGAGAATAATCTATTCTACTACAGGGGTAAGAGGGAGGTTGATTTTATTCTTAGAGAAGGGCTGAGGATAACAAAAGCCATTCAGGTGACCTGGGATTTAAGGGAAAGCTATGAAAGAGAAGTGAAGGCCCTTCTTGAAGCAATGGATGTCTTTAATCTTGGGGAGGGCATTATTGTAACTGCAGATCAAGAAAGAGAGGAGGTTTATGAGGATAAAGAAATAAGGGTCCTGCCCTTCTGGAAGTTTCTCCTGGAGTTTGGAGGTATAACTCATTAGGATTATCATTTGTTAGGAAAATGGTTTTTGCTGACCTTTTTAAATTCATCCCAGTGCAATTTTCTCAAGCTTTGTGTGTGGTTACCTTTGAATGTTTTTAAAGTTCTGAAGATCCCACACGGGCCATCCTTTCTCTCTCATTTTCTCCTTTCTCTCCACGCCCTTTGCAACCACTCCGTAGCTTTTATTCCAGCCTTCTAGACCAACGACTTCAGCCTTTCTTTCTAAATCTTTAAGGATTCTCTTTGCTTCCCCTTCATTTAGTTCCTTCCACTTGACTTCAATGAAGAGTGCTTTTTTCTCCTTTTCGTTTAAAGCCACTAAATCAATTTCTTCATTTTTATGCCACCAGCGGCC
>QMUF01000122.1 GCA_003663525.1 Thermococci archaeon
AAGGATAGATACGACGTAGAGCATAAGAAGAACTCCTAAAACAAAAAGGAAATTAAGTCCCGTGCTCCCAGCTCTCCAAGTATTGCTTTTGCTCTTCAGTTAGCTTTTCAATCTCGATGCCCAGGGATTTGAGCTTAATCTTGGCTACCATCTCATCAATTCCCCTCGGCAAAACGTAGACTTTAGGCTCAAGCTTCTCGTGGTTGTTCTTGATGTACTCCGCTGCTTTGGCCTGTAAGGCAAAGCTCATGTCCATGATCTCAGCTGGGTGTCCATCAGCTGCTGCTAAGTTCACTAACCTTCCTTCCGCAAGGAGGTACAATCTTCTTCCGTCTTTGAGCTTGTATTCTGTAATATTGGGTCTGGGATTGTTTATCTCCACAGCTAAGCTCTTCAAGTCTGGCTTGCTTATCTCAACATCGAAGTGGCCAGCGTTTGCCATTATTACTCCGTCTTTCATGACCTCGAAGTGCTCTCTCCTGATGCAGTTTATGTTTCCAGTTGAGGTTACGAATATATCCCCTACTTTGGCAGCTTCGCTCATTGACATGACTAAAAATCCATCCATCCTTGCCTCTAAGGCCCTTATTGGGTCGACCTCAACAACAATAACCGTAGCTCCTAGTCCTCTAGCCCGCATGGCTATTCCTCTTCCGCACCAGCCGTAACCGACAACTACAACGTTTTTGCCTGCAACAAGGAGGTTTGTGCTCCTGATTATTCCGTCCCACGTTGATTGGCCCGTTCCATAACGGTTGTCAAAGAGGTATTTGGTGTAGGAGTCGTTAACAGCTATGATTGGGAATCTAAGCACTCCATCCTTTTCCATTGCTCTAAGTCTTATCACACCTGTTGTGGTCTCTTCGCTTGCACCCCATAGGTTTTCTATAAGTTCTTGTCTTTCTCTGAGGACTGTGCTTACCATATCAGCACCGTCATCTATGATGATGTTCGGCTCAATATCGAGAGCTCTGTGCATGAACTCATAGTACTCCTCCCTGCTTTCCCCTCTTATGGCATAAACCTTCACTCCGTTTTTGGCTAAAGCAGCAACAACATCATCTTGAGTGCTTAGGGGATTGCTGGCTGCTGCAGACACTTCAGCACCGGCTGCTTTTAGGGTCAAAAGCAAAAATGCAGTCTTCATTTCGAGGTGAAGAGTTGTGGCAATCTTGACTCCTTTGAAGGGTTTCTCTTGTTCAAATTCTTTTCTTATGTTCTGGAGAACAGGCATAAACCTCGATACCCAATCAATCTTCTTCTCTCCTTCTGGGGCTAGTTTGATGTCCTTCACACAGTAATCTTTACTACACTTCATGTCATCACCGTTTTGGGGATAAGGTTAAAGGGTTAAAAAGGTGATTATTATGGCAAAGTAAAGAGTGAGGAGTGGTGGAGGGATGTGAACAATGATAATTGATCTAAGTATGGAGCTTAGCGAGAATATCCTTGTTTATCCCGGAGATCCAAAGGTGGAGATAAAAGCGTGGAGTACTATTGAAAAAGACGGCTATTATATGAACACGCTTTTTATGGGAGAACATACCGGAACTCATGTTGACGTCCCTGCACATTTCATTGAGGGAGGTAAAACGATAGACGAAATGCCACTAGATAAATTTATTGGAGAAGGCGCAGTTATTGATGTTTCAAAACTGGACAGGGATATATTGCCCGAGGATATAACGGGAAAAGCCGAGATAGTACTGTTCTATACTAATGGGGCAGAGGTTTATCTAAGTGAAGAAAGTGCAAAGCACTTAGTCAACCTTGGTATCAAGGCTATTGGAATAGATAGGCCCAGTATAGATAGAGACTCCAGAGCTCATCGTGTTCTGCTGGCTAATGAAGTGGTTATCTTTGAAAACCTTGTAAACTTAGAAAAGCTCATTGGAAAAGAGTTTACTTTTATAGGAGTCCCATTAAAAATCAAAAATGGCTCGGGCAGTCCAGTTAGGGCTTTTGCAATAATAAAAGAAAAGTAGGAATTACTCCTCCCTAAATGCCCCGTACTTCTTGGGATCGTAGAATGGTGGAGCTACTGTTAAGGCCTTCTTCTTTTGTCCTCTTACTTCAATCTCGATCTCTACTTCGGGTTTAGCGTATTCTGGTTTGACAAATGCTACCCCTATTCCAATGCCCAATAGAGGCGAGAGGGTTCCACTTGTGACTTCACCGATTTCCTTGCCATCAGCGTAAACTTTGTAACCTGCTCTTGGTATCCCCCTGTCAACCATTTTGAAGTGCACCATCTTGCTTGGAAGGCCTCTCTCCTTTTGCTTGAGCAGTGCATCTTTACCTACGAACTCTTTATCCCAGAAGATGGCGAATTCAAGATTAGCTTGGATAGGAGTAACTTCATCAATGTCAGTGCTCAAGAGTTGGAGCTCCTTTGTTTCATTGCCATAGAGAGTGTATCCAGCTTCAAGTCTTAGGGTGTCTCTTGCTCCCAATCCAGCGGGCTTTATACCGTATTTTTGTCCGGCTTCAAGGATCTTTTCCCACACGTAGAGGGCTTTCTCGGGCTTTCCGCGCTTGCTTTCATCGGGATGATATGGATTTACATCTTCGAAGTAAACCTCAAAGCCGTTCTCTCCAGTGTAACCACTTCTTGAGAGAATCATTTTCATGCCCTCAAGCTCGACTTCTTTGGCTTGGAACCACCAGAGCTGGTTGATGTCAATTCCAAATAGCTCCATGGCTAGATCTTTGGCCTTAGGCCCTTGGATTGAGAACATAACATAATCGTAAGTTTTGTTCTCTATTTCCAAGTCAAGCTCGGTATACTGTTCAATTGCCCTTTTTATGCTCACAAACCATGCATAGAGTTTTTCAAAAGCATCGCTGTCACATACCATCATATATGTATCGTTGCCCATATTAAACACGAGGGTCTCGTCTTTAACGGCCCCTCTTTCATTAAGAACAAGGCTGTAGGTACCACTTATTGCTGGTGGTTTTGAGATATCGTTTGTTGTGATGTACTGGAGAAACTTGAGGGCGTCTTTTCCTTTAAAGAATATTTCCCCCATATGGGAAACATCAAAAATCCCTACACCATTTCTAACGGCCAAGTGTTCTTCTTTTATGCTTGAATACCAAATTGGCATTTCCCACCCTGCGAATTCTTCAACTTTTTTTGCATGCTCTTTATGCCAGTCAAAAATGTGTACCCTTTTCATAGTACCACCACAGTAAAATATATCATCCTAAATATAATGTTTTCTTTCCTAAAGACCTAAATACTCTGAGGCACATATATATTTGGTGGTCACATGTTTGAAAAAGTGTTGTTTCCAACGGACTTCTCTGAAGTGTCTATGCATACCCTTAGGGAGTGTATCCCCCAGCTGTTTGGAATAGGAGCTAAGAAATTATATCTGGTTCATATAGTTGACATAACTGCCACTGATATAGAGGCAGTAGAGTTAATGAAAATAGATGAAGAGGAGCTTAACCGTATTGCCGATGAAATTAGGGCCAAGGGAATTGATGTTGAACCTGTGGTAAAAATTGGCATTCCCTCACTTGAGATAGCGGAGATTGCTCAAGAAAACAATGTTGATTTAGTACTTGTTCCATCCAAAGGAGAAAACATTCTCAGACAGATGCTCCTTGGAAGTACAGCGTCAAATCTTGTTAGGGCTACTAAGAAGCCAGTTTTACTTGTCAAATATGAGTGGGATGAAGAAGAAGAGAAAATTAAGTGTCTTTCTAATTGTAGAGAGATTTTTAAGAGGCCTATAGTTGCACTGGACTTTTCAGAGTGCTCAGAAAAAGTTTTAAATGTTGTAAAGAAGTTTGAAGAGCTCATTGAAGGGATTGTACTTATTCACGTGGTTGATTATGGAAGAGCTGAAGAACTCGAAAAGAACATTGAGAATGCTAAAGCAAAATTAGGGGAATTTGGTAAGCTCTTTAAAGCACCAGTGAAAAATGAGGTGCTTACGGGAATTGCCTCTCGTTCAATTTTGGGCATTGCATTAGCTAAAGATTCATCAATCATAGTAATGGGTAAAAAAGGTAGGAGTGTTATAAAAGACCTTTTGCTTGGAAGTACGGCAGAAAGAGTTGTCAGGGACTCAAAGCTCCCTGTATTATTAGTTCCATGTGAATAACCTCAGACTGGAACGGCTTCCACATCAAATTCGGTAGCTACCCTGTTGCCATCATCGGTCATTATTCCTTTTTTTCTTTGGGTTTAAAAACCTTTAGAGTTATGAAAAATACACAAATCCAATAGAAAAAAGGCTTGAACAACAAGCTTAGATCTCCAAACCAATTTTAACTCCTTTCTCTTTTTCCAGTTCGCGGAGGAGTAGCATGATTTTATCCTTGCTTAGTGGAACGTTTCTTAGCTGTTTGTATGCTATAAGAATCTCGTTTCTCTCTTTTTTAGATGCTTTTTCTGATAGGTAGAGGAGCAGAGAGAGTAAGACCCCTTTAAGGTTTTTCTCAATTAGTGGAACACCTTTCCAACCGTTGTCGTACACATAGAGGCCTTTGGGGACTTCGCTTCCATCTAAATGATCCAAAAGGAGGAAATTTGATTTTATTGAACCGGTTAAATATGAAAGGAGAAAATCCTTGGGGTAACTTTTTTTGAGATTTTCAAAACCCCATGTAAAAGCTTTCAGATAAAGGGAGTAGTCTTCTAATTTTGTGATTTTATTCTTTGATAAGAAACTCAGTTTCAGTGCAACACGTTCAAGAGGCTCATTTAGAAG
>QMUF01000123.1 GCA_003663525.1 Thermococci archaeon
GTATCAGGGTGGAGAGTTTAGAGAAGATGTTAAGTTTATGTTAGAATTCTTGAAGGAGAATACCTATGGTTATGGCCAGAGCTCTTGGGGCCCGACTCTTTATGGGTTAATAAAAAAGGATGATTATGAAGTAATTAAAAGAAAGGCCCAGAACTTTTTGGAGGAATTGGGAATTAATGCTCATGTAGATATTGGAATTCCTAGAAATAAGGGTGCAACAATTGTGGAAGAGAATACGTATATTCTAAGGCTTATTAATAAAGTTGCCAAAAGTTAGTTTCCTTTATTTATTTGTTGGGGCACTCTAGTTTTTCTTTTCATACTATTGCTTATTTGGAATAGTTATTCTTCCCCTAGAATTCGTCTTAAAGTTGCCCATTCTTTCTCATCCCAGGCACTCTTCTCCGCAACTACTATTAGAATACCATTGTTAAGAGTCACATAATCTCTCACATTGCTCAACATTTTTGCCACAGCTTCGAAATCGTTATACAACTTTAGAAATTCTAGGCCTTCTATTATTGCTATTCCTTTTGTGCCTTTTTGTTGAGCCTCTTTAAAGTATTTAGTACTTATTTCGGTGATTTTATAAAGATCAGTTGGATAAAGGGCTTTGGGCCTCTCTACAGTGCTCAGTAAGTAGGATATCCAACCTGGAAATGGTTTGAAGTTTCGAAGGAATGCAAGCGTTGGGTAGAGGCCTATCTTATCTTTAACATCTTCAAACTCACTTGGTGGGATAATGTGAGTCCCTTTGATTTTTAGAGTTTTAGAAGTTTCTATACTTTGAGGCCATTTAAAAAAGCGCTCACTATATATAATTTTAGAATAGAACCAAAATTGAGATACTGTAACTGACCATGCTGTAATGGAGGTTATTAACATGTGGGGTGGTTTCTGGTAGAACATTGGGTAAAAAATACTCATAATTCCACAAAGTGCTAGGGAAATACCTAATCCTTTTGCATTTCTGTTGTAATAAGTGCTTAGGCTTTCAATAACTATCAAACCTGCAATGAATTCAAAAACACCGCTTATTAGATATCCCTCATCAGGGATACTCTTAATGAGGCTCGTGCCTACTCCCGTAACACCTAATACAAGTGGCACTCCAATAGTAATACTTTTGGGTAAGAAGATTATTTGCTCTTCTTGGATTAGTCTAAGGACTGCGAGAAGTGTAGATGCATAGGCTAGGCTTATCATAGCGTTCTCAACTCTTATATCAATAGCGCCGAAAGTGGCAACAGGGATCGCTAAGAACCAAGCAAATGAAATGAGAAGTGCGGAGAATCTTCTAGTCTTTAGATAACCAATTAAGAATAAGACCCCTGCCAAGAGCTTAATAAGGGTGGTTGAAATTATATAAATGTTGAGTGCATATTCCATTACGTTCTCCATTCCTAACTTGTATTTGCTCTATTTAAATTTTTAGTTGTTTTGTTATGTATTGCCTCTAAAATTTGCTAAATTTATACAAAAATATACAAAAAATTTTAAAAATTGGAAACTCTTGTTGAAGAGGTATAGAACTCACTCAACTGTATAATAGTACTCTCCGATTTCTTTTTGCTCTCTATCTTTGACACTTCCCTCTTTGTTTGCCCTTGGTCTTCCAGTGTCTGGATCTCTTCTGAAGGTTATACCAACATTGGATAAAAACCTGTTCATTCCATCCCTCATTCCCATTGGGGGTAGTGCCTTACCATGTTCGCCCGGTTCACCTTCGAAGACCATTATGCGATCGCTTATGTAATCGATCATCAACACATCGTGTTCAACTACAAGGGCCGTCTTTTCATTCTTCTCCATGAGATGTCTCATGGCCCTTGAAACGGCCAACCTTTGTTCAACATCTAGATAAGCAGAGGGTTCGTCAAGGAGGTATAAATCAGCGTCTCTTAGAAGGCAAGCTGCTATAGCTACTCTTTGTAATTCCCCTCCACTTAAATCATCTACTTTTCTCTCATAAAGATCTGGGAGGCCTAAGGGGTTAAGTAACTCTGTCTTGTAAAAGTTGCTCAAGAGTTTAGCAGGATCGATCTTGTTCAACAATTCATAAACGGTTCCTTCATAGTCCACCTTTATATACTGGGGTTTGTAGCTTACTTTAAGTTCCCACTCAACTTTTCCTTCAGTTGGTTCTTCAACACCAGCAAGCATCTTGACGAAAGTGGTCTTACCTATCCCATTTGGCCCCACAATGCTGACGACTTCACCTTTGTAAATTTCTCCACTCTCGACTTCAAGTTTAAAGTTTCCATAATCCTTAATTAATGAGGGATATTCCACCAGCACATCTCCCGTCTGGCTGTGCCTTTCACTCAGTTTTGTGAATCTTATCTGATATGACCTGAATCTAACGTTCTCTTCTGGTAAATAACCCTCTAGAAATACATTCACTCCTACTCTAGTACCTTTAGGCATGGAGAAGATACCGTAGGCCCCCGGTTTACCGTAAACCACATGAATAATATCACTTAAATAGTCAAGAACTGCCAAATCATGTTCTACAACCATAACTGACTTCCCCTCCTCGGCAAGCTTTCTGATGGCTTTTGCCACTTTAAGTCTCTGTCTTATGTCGAGATATGATGAAGGCTCATCAAAGAAGTAGAAATCTGCATCTCTTGCCATGGCTGCTGCTATGGCCACTCTCTGCAATTCCCCCCCACTCAAATGTTGAATCTCTCTATCCAAAATGTTTGAAAGTTCAAGTTCCTCAACAAGCTTTTCTAAAATTCCTCTTTCATCAGCCCTTGTGAGTAAATCTCTGACTTTGCCTTTCACCACTTTGGGGATGAGGTCAACGTATTGAGGTTTCACCACTTTCTTTATATTGCCTTCTTTGAGCTTTTCAAAGTAATTCTGGAGTTCGTTTCCTCTAAACATTCTTATAACGTTATCCCAGTTATCATTGGAACCACAGAGATTTGGTAAGATCTCTCCAGAGAGTATTCTAACTGCTGTAGTTTTACCGGTACCATTTGGCCCCAAAATACCAACAACCATTCCTTCCTTAAGTACAGGGAGTCTATAAAGGGCAAAACCATTAACTCCATATCTGTGCACGCATCCTTCTCCTAACTCTTCGGGCAGGTTTACTATGGTTATTGCGTTAAATGGACACTTATGAACGCATATTCCGCATCCAGTACAGCTGGCCTCCTGGATTATTGGCTTGTACTTATCCTCATCAATGATTATAGCTTCTCCCCCCATTCTATTCACTGGACAAACTCTCTCACATAGGAAATGGCCACACTTATCAGGATTACACTTGTCGTAATCGATGACTGCGATCCTCATAACCCTCACCGCAATACCCTTTTTGAAAGGTCTTTAAAAAGTTGTTGAAGAAATTTTGGAGGAATAAAGCATGCTCTTTGAGATTGAGATTTTCAACGAGGAAGGAGTTTGAGCTGATTGACATCACCCACTTAATAAACCAGAAAATAAGGGAGAGTGGGATAAAGGATGGGATAGTCGTAATCTTTACACGACACACAACCACAGCCCTTTTCATAAACGAAAACGAAAGCGGACTCCTTAAAGATGTTAGGGAGTTTTTTCAGAGTCTTATTCCCAAAGGGAAAGGCTACAAGCACGACAGGATAGATAGGAATGCACATTCCCACTTGAGGAGCATAATCCTAAATCCAAGCCTATCAATCCCAATAAAAGATGGAAAGCTTTTGCTCGGCACTTGGCAGAGCGTAATATTTGCCGAACTCGATGGGCCGAGGAGAAGGAGGATTTTCATAAAGCTTTGCCAATGTTGACGTTTTTCTTCCCAAATCTCCATTTAAGCAAAAATAAAAAATCTGCAAGGCAAAAATTTAAATTTTGTAACGTCATAGTAGTGTTAGAGGTGGTATAGTGTTAGAAATCTTCGACAAGTTGAAACCAGGAGAGATTGTGTTAGTAGAGTATTCATCCAAAGATGACCCAGTGCTATTCACCACTGAAGCAGCAAAGTGGGCTGATGCTAAGAAATACCAAGTACTGGTAACTGATTTCTTTAATCGCGTAGAGTTATGCCTAAAACGAGCGAAACTAGAAATCCCTCAGTGTGAAGAGTTGAAAAAAGCAAAATTCATCGAGATTGGATACCGTGAAATATCCGAAGTAAATATGGTTGGATTTTTGAGAGGGGATAGAGATTTGTCTGCACTGGTCAGTGAATACCGTCAGATTTTTGATAAGATGGCAAGTGAAAAGTTTACGGTTGTGTTTCTCTTTGGAATAGAGAGATGGAACATTATGAGAAATGAAGAGATACAGCTTCTCAGTGTGCTTACAACATTTTTGGGAGACACTCGCAGAATTGCCTTTTACATCGTGAATCGGGATGTTTTAAATGTAACTAGCCCAAAAGCCCTTGCTTTACTAGAAGAATTGGCCACAACTATTATAGAATTCAAAAAAGAGAAGAGAAGAAAGCTTGTAGTTACTAAGGCCCTTAACAGAGAATTAGAAGATCATGAAGTGGAACTGTACTCCTAACAAAGTCAAAGTGGTAGTTTCCTCATCTTTTCTGCCCATTTTTGACCAGTATTTCCTTGTAGTTTGAGCATTCTATTAATTATTGGTGGTGTGTGATGTTTAGTTTCGAGAGTTTGAGAAGGTTTTGGGTGAAGGAGAGGAAGCCTGAAGTTCAGAGAGAATACGCGAGATACGAGGCAACGAACTTCCAAAGAA
>QMUF01000124.1 GCA_003663525.1 Thermococci archaeon
ATGGCAGTTTTTTTAAGTATAAGCAGATAATCGGCCGAAAGGACAAGCATGGCCACAGATATCGTCCCGTAGAAATGAGATACAACCGGATGTTTGAGGTCTTCTAAGGCGTTTTCCGTGTACTTCACCCATCTGAGGACCCATGGAATCAGCAGGATGAAAAAGAGTCCCGTGTTGAGATACGTCAGGACAATGGCCAGGGTTTTAAGCTCCGGAAGCCTCTGGGAGTACGCAAAACTGAGTAGTGCAAGAGCCCCTGTTCCCATAACGCTCGCGAACCAGCTCGGCGCGAAGTCCTTTATGTTCACCTTCATTTGTTTCACCAAAAGAAGACATCATATGAAAAAATTTAAAGATTTTTTGAACCTTAAGTTAAGAACCAGTATGATACAAGGGAAAGCTTTTCTTCAGCCTTTTCTTGCTCTGGTAATACTAAGAATATGATCAGGCATGAAGTCTTTCTTTGATGCCTCCTTCTTCCATCTCTAGGAGTTTCTCCCCGGACATCTCAACGGCACTATAGTAGCTTGGGACGTAAAGCACCGGAAGACGCATGGCAATGCTCTCATCAACCCAGTTGACCTCACTTACACCAGTTGGTTTTCCATGCTTCATTATGTCCTCCCATACACGCTTGTTTATTATGCAACCGGGATCATCTCCCATGATGTCAAGAGTGTAATGATATGCTCTGGCACGACATCCGCCGCAAATATTTCTATATGGACAATTTTTGCATTGACCGGTGAAGCTGTTCCTGTCCCTCAGGAGGTTAAATATTCTGCTGGTCTCCCATATCTCCTTGAAAGGCTTTGTTCTAATATTGCCTACGGGCAAAGGAAGGAACACACATGGCGTAACTGTTCCATCGGGTTCTATTCCTGCATATATTCTTCCAGCACCACAGCCACCTATAAACTCGGCCAGGGTTCTAACTGCGTTGTTTTCCCCGATATAGAAGTGGGCTGGCGTTACATTCTTTCCCTGGGATTCGAGGAGTGTAACACGGGCGTATTGAGGTGCCGTGGTCAGTATCTCCAGCTTCCGCTTTTTCATCTGATGATACACTTCCTTCATGAATTCCTCTCGCTCTTCCGGCGACAGGTCGGTCTTTATTATTTCCTCTGCTCTGCCAGTGGGCACGAGATTGAAGAATATAACACGTTTAACACCAATATTTTCCGCCAGGTCGAGAATGCCATCTATCTCCTCGAAGGTTTCCTTGTTCATGATCACGGCCATTCCATGACTTATTCCGAGCTTAACAGCATTCTCTAGTGCCTTTGTTGCATGTTCCCAAGCCCCAGGAATTCCTCTAAATTCATCATGCTTCTTTGGATTCGCTGAGTCTATGGAAACTTCAATGTATTTTAAGCCAAGATCAACGGCCTTTTTGAGATTTTCTTTATTGGCAAAGGTCCATCCATTTGTTGCTGCTGAAGTATGTATTCCTCTGGTCGCGAGCTCTTTAACAACATGATAAAAGTCAGGATGTATCGTTGGCTCACCGCCGCTCAAAGCAACAGCAGCAACTCCGGCCTTATCGAGCTGGTCAATGAGATTCAACTTTTCTTCAAGGGAGAGCTCACTCGATAATGGTTTGTCCGCTCTCTGATAGCAGTGCTTGCATTTAAAATTGCACATGTTGGTGAAGTTCCACACTATTAAGAAAGGTCCCGCCAGTTTTTGAGGAACCGTTACACCATACTTGGCTATTCCTTCGAGCACAACCCAGATGCCTCTTCTTATGTGTGGGTCCCTTAAGAGGGCTCCTTTAACAGCCTCCTCATCTCCTCTTGCGGCTTTTATGCCGAGCTTAAGAAGAAGCTTTATTGTCTTTGCTTGAAAACGTACCATGAAAGGGCATTTTATGCTTTCGCCTGCGTATATGCTAAGAGCCCAGTAGAGTCCTGGAAGCTCCCTCCCTTCTATCTTATACTTTTTTAAAGATGGTTTTATCAGGCTCCTTGCTAGGGGATTACCCAAGATAAGCTTGAAAGCAGTTAATGCGGTTGTGAGCTGGTTTCCACTATTTCTTTTACTTTCTCCCATACTTCCCCCTCCAATTATAGGTTAAGAATTTTCCTGTATAAAGTTTTCGATATAACAGTTATAACAGTTATATCTGATTTAGCTGAGAAAAGCTTAAATATCTCCTCTTGTCTTACTTTATTGGAGGGCTAAAAAGTGGTGGGTAATAAAAGAGAAACCCGAAAATTTATCGAAATTGTGGAACGGATGATGAGAAGATGGGGATACACCCATACGGATGGTAAGGTTTATGCTATACTTCTTTTAAGTGAGGAGCCTCTAACCATTAGTGATTTAGTTGAAGCAACAAATCTAAGTCGCTCCTCTGTTTCGGCTTCTTTAACTCGCCTTTCTCGAGATTATCTTGTTAACGTCAGGAAGAATGGAAAGACAAAGCTCTTTACACCGATTCCTGCTTTTCTTGAAAAATTCTTGAATCAGCCAAAGGAGATCCTCGAAAAGGAGGTAAGACCATTGAAGAGCCTGACAGAAGTGATTTTAAGGGAAAGTAAATCTCAAGAGCACAAGCTAAAACTCCAGGAAGTTCTCTCTGACCTAAAAGCTCTGGAATGTGTTCTTTCAAAGATAATCAAAATGGAAGAGGAGGAAACAGAGTGCTTTAAAAAGTAATTAGTGGCATTCACGATCTCCGCAGTCTCCCCTCTTTTTCTTTCTCCCTCTCTATCTTCTCTTTCCAGTAAGGGTCAACCTCGAGAACTTGGTTGATAAATGCTTCAACGACATCCTTGATTTTCCCATAAGCTCCTGTAACAACTTCAATGCCAAGGCTGTTAAAATAGTCTATCGCTCTCCTTCCCATTCCATAGGACAAAACAACTTCACCGCCGTGCTCTTTGATGAAATTTGGCAAATCACCTGGGCCGTGCTCCTCGAAGGGTACTTCAACAACCTCTGCATTTTTGATTTTGTTATCTTCAACATCCACAAAAACAAAGTACCTAGCCCTTCCAAAGTGTCTGCTTACGTTACTTTCTAAACCTCTATTGTCCTCTGCAGGTATTGCAATCCTCATCTGCATCACCAAAAAATGGATGAAGTTTGATACATATAAAGTTTGTGCATATGCACAAAAGTTGTGAGAATAGGAAAGCTTATCAGATTTGAGCGCATATATAATTTGGGGGATGGCCATGACCGAGATAAAGCACATAAAAATTGGGGAGGATAAGTTTAGGATTACGGAGGAAGAAGTTGCCAGAAGAGAACTTAAGGTGACGAAGATAAGCGATGATGTCATTCAAGTGCAAGAAGAGATTCATGGAATTATAGCTCTTGTAGGTGCCGTAAGCAGTGTCAACATCAAGAAAAAGGAGCTTAAAGAACTTATAAAGGTGGCAAGGGAAGAATTCGGTTGGACTGACATCTGCTGAGCTCTTTTACTCTTTTCTTCTTTGGTATCATTGAGAGTGATATATTTTACGGTAGTAAAATTTTATAAGATCGAAAGTAAACTTATTACTGGTGATGTCATATGGCAGTTGGAGAAAAGATGACGATCAGCGTGATAAAGGCGGATGTTGGAGGATGGCCAGGCCACTGCAAGGTTCATCCGGCGTTAATAGAAAAAGCTAACGAACTCCTAAACAAAGCAAAAGAAGAGGGCATAATAATTGACTTCCACGCAACCTACTGTGGGGATGATCTTCAGCTTATTATGACACATAAACACGGTGTCGACAGCGAGAAAATCCACGGATTGGCATGGGATGTATTTAAAGAGGCTACTGAGATCGCAAAAGAACTCGGCCTTTATGGAGCAGGCCAGGACTTACTTAAGGATGCTTTTAGTGGGAACATCAGAGGAATGGGTCCCGGAATAGCCGAAATGGAAATCACTCTAAGAAAGAGCGAACCGATAGTCACATTCCATATGGACAAAACTGAACCTGGAGCATTCAATTTACCAATCTTCAGAATGTTTGGAGATCCTTTCAACACAGCAGGCCTTGTTATTGATCCCAACATGCACACGGGCTTTAGGTTTGAGGTTTGGGATATCAAAGAACATAAAAAAGTTATACTCAATTCACCCGAGGAGCTGTATGATATCTTAGCATTAATTGGTGCAAAATCAAGATATGTTATAAAGCGTGTTTATCCGAAGAAGGGTCACAAACTTCCAGAAGATGAGCCGGTTGCAGTTATAAGTACTGAGAAGCTTTATGAAATTGCGGGAGAATACGTAGGAAAAGATGACCCAGTGGCAATAGTTAGAGCCCAAAGCGGACTTCCAGCCCTTGGAGAAGTCCTTGAACCATTTGCGTTTCCGCACTTGGTAAGCGGATGGATGCGCGGTTCTCACAATGGTCCAATAATACCTGTTCCCCTCAAATATGCAACTCCCTCGAGATTTGACGGGCCTCCGAGGGTAGTGGCTCTAGGATGGCAGATCAACAAAGATGGAAAGCTGATAGGGCCCGTTGACCTCTTTGAAGACGTGGCCTTTGAACATGCAAGGAACAAGGCTTTAGAAGTTGCTGATTACATAAGAAGGCATGGGCCGTTTGAGCCACACCGTCTTCCACTTGAGGAAATGGAGTACACTACTTTACCAAGTGTATTAAAGAAGCTTAAAAACAGATTTGAACCCGTTTAATGACTTCTTTTTTCTGGATTTTTCTATTATTTTGAGCCCTTGTGA
>QMUF01000125.1 GCA_003663525.1 Thermococci archaeon
AAGTTCCTTCAAGGTGACATAAGGGACTATCAAAGTATAGCCGAAGTAGTATCTCACGCAGATTACGTTTTTCATGAGGCTGGCCTTGTCAGTGTTGTGGAAAGCGTGGAGAAACCAATACTGACGGAAGAAATAAACGTTCTAGGCACATTAAATATTTTAAAAGCCCTGAGTGAAGGGCATGGAAAGTTTATCTTTGCTTCCTCCGCAGCTGTCTATGGGGATAACCAGAACCTACCCCTAAAAGAGAGTGAAAAGCCTAAACCTCTCTCGCCCTATGGGATAACAAAACTCTCTGCCGAGTATTACTGCAAAGTCTTTTATGAGCTCTATGGAGTTCCAACCGTAAGCTTGAGATACTTCAACGTCTTTGGGGAGAGACAAGGATATAACCAGTATGCCGGTGTAATAAGCATCTTTATCAACAGAGCCCTTAAAGGAGAGCCTCTCATTATCTACGGTGATGGAAAGCAGACTAGAGATTTCATCTACGTTAAGGATGTTGTCAAGGCCAATATACTCGCAGCTGAGAGCAACAAAGCTAACGGTAAGGTCTTCAACGTTGCAAGGGGAGACAGAACAAGCATTTTGGAGCTTGCCCTTAAAATCATTGAAATAACAGATTCTTCAAGCTCAATCATCTTTGATAAACCAAGGCCAGGGGACATAAGGCATAGCCAGGCGGATATAAGCGAAATAAGGAAGCTTGGTTTTAAACCAGAGTATTCTCTTGAAGAAGGCCTTCTGAAAACGGTAGAATGGTATAGGGGGGAACTCGATGAGAAAAATAATCCTCGTCCCTGATTCCAAGCTTTCATTTTTAAAGAGAAAAACAAAAAAGCTCGTGCACTCTTTTTCCGAGGACATTACCGTAGAAGATAACCTCCTCATTCTCCCCAGGGAAGAGAAAATTAAAAAAGGAATCCTCTTATGTTCCAGCAGTGCAACACTCAGAAGATATAGGGGAGGAGTGCAGTACGGAGGTATGCTACTTTCGGTTTCAAGAAAGTTTAGAGAGGAAGAAGAAACTACATCAAGAGAGCTATTCTTAGAACCAGAGGAGTACCGAATTGAAGTGGACGTTAGTGGTGCTGGAAGACTCGAAGTGCCCGGGTTCAGACTTGATAATGGAATTTTGATTCTCTACATAACTCCGAATTATGTGTTTCAATTTCCCCAGGGAAGCATAACAATTTATGGCTCCGAAGATTTTGTGCAAATTACTCTCACTCCAACTAAATTTGGCTTTAAAGGTAAAGTTTCACTAAATCTCGAAGATGCTGAGGAGGTGGAAGTAATACTTAAAGGGAATAACACGAGGGAATTACTTTTCTGGGGATGTGAAGAGGGAGAATTTGACTATGAGTTTATCAAAGAGCCTATTCTACTAATCTCCCATGAAAGTTTGATCACTCCAAAAGAACTTGCAAATGTTCTTGGAGAAGTCTCCTTGATAAGTGGACATGGAGAGTTTGAACTTGAAACCAAGCTCAAGTATCCCTTAAAAAAAGACATGAGAGAAAGTATAAAATTTAGAGTATCTTTGGGGTGAGAACTGTAATGAGGATAATAATCCTAATGGGGAAAACCAAAGTTCTGTACCTTGTTCTGCTGTTTGGGATACTTATCACTGTTCCCATAGGAGTAATAGTACTTAAAAATCCCACAATTCCCATAATGTATCGAGCTGGAGTGTTTGGATTCATTACCCTTTGGATTGGGTTGATGAGTTTTGTCATTTATCGCTCGAGAAAGTCCTTTGAAAAAGTAAGGAATATCAAAGAAATCATTTCCATCAGCGAGAATGAAATAAGTTTTCCAAAACCCTTGAGAGCAGAAGTTGGATATTTTGATGCTTATGCTTACTGGAGTTCAAGCGGGAAAAGCAGTCATTATCATGTATTCAAGAGTTTTCTAAAGGAAAGTGAAGAAGCAGCAACATCCTTTAAACTTGAAACAAAGCCATTTTTACTATCAATAGGCCAGGATGGAACAGGAGATATATATCTTCCAGGGATTAGAATTTTGAACGATGAATACAAGGACGTGGTTATTCTTTATGCAAAACCGTCCTACGAGGTGAGATTTCCGCTTAAGAGCTTTGTAGTATCTGCCAATAGAGATTTTGCCGAGGCCAGAATAGAAGAGATAGAAAATGGGTTTAGGATTTCGGTAAGTGCAAACCTCTCAAAAGCAAGAAGAGCCAAAGTGGAGTTGGTTTCAAGGAGAAAGAGAGTTGTTAAACAGCTCATCGGCGATACAAAAAACATAGGAGTTTTTGAAAAAGAATTTCTAAACGAGCCTTTGATAATATTGGGGCACTACGATCAGGTAAGCCCCCTAGAAATTCTGAAAGGCGATAAATTTGGAAGGATAATAGCTGGACATGGAAAGTTTATTCTCAGACTTGCACTGGATATTCCTTTCCGACCCGACATAAAAGAAGAAATTGAGTTTGAAGTTACTCCAAAGGAGGAAGCTACTTCTTGGGGGCCTTAAAGCCCATTGCCTGCTGTTGCTGTAATTTTTGAGCTTTTTGAGCAAGGTCTTGTAGCTTGTGTTCTAGCTGATGAAGTGCCTCTTGAGTCTTGGCAATGGCACTTTCATATTCCTTGATTCTCTCACCAAGATATGCTATAGCATCGTCAAGGCTCTTCTCAATTGCATAACCAGCGCCGACACTAACAATGGCATTGCTCTTATCTTCTACCCTTCCCTTTAAGAAAGAGCCTGCACCTATAGGTACCAAAATCTCTGGTTTATCATCTTCAACATTCTTAAGGCCTTCAAGAGTCTCCTTAACAGCTTGGAACTCATTCCTCCCGAGGTTTAAAAGCTCAAGGTTTTGGGCCAAGAGCTGGGCCTGTCCCTGTAAAAGTTGATATTCATAAGCTAATCTCTCAAGTTGCTCATTCCTTTCACTCATTTCCACCACCACAAAGAATAATTAAAGAAGTTTTTAAGGGTGTTGGTTAAAAAAGATAAAGGACTAAGCGAGTTCCAAGCTAAGCCTCTTAACGACAGGATTCTCGGCTTCCTCGGGTTCTATCTCTTCAATGCTTTCAATGAAAATCTTTGCCCTCTTAACACGATGCTTACTTCCAATGTCTGAGAAAACAAGTTCTTTAATGTCTTCTGGCTTTAAAGCTCTGTATTCCTTGGTAAACCTGAATTTTTTCCCTTCTTTTTCAAATGTTCCTTTAACACGGAATATCTTAACCTCCATTGCTCCTCACCCCAAAAATCCAAGCGCTTCTTCAATCTTAACTATCTCAGGACCAGACGTAAGGTGGCCAACCACAACACCAAAGGAATTTGCAATCATGCATGAACCCACAAAGGGCACACCCATATTAGCAGTTCCTACATAGAAATCAACTTTAAATAAGCCTTCAAGCCATTCAAGCTCTTCATCAGTTGCTTCAGGATGAACCAAGCCCCCTTTGTTAGTAACTACTCCTACACTTCCAACAGCATGGTAGTTTGCTATTATGCCTCTCTCTACCTCAACATCGAAGATGTCCTCAAACTGCTTTGTTTCCTCCCTTGTGAACTTTGCACTGACTAATGCCGCTTTATCATTTGCGAGTATAAGATTCCCAAAGGCCGTTAACTTGCTTAAGACTGGTTCAATGATAATATCTGATCCATTTTCCTGCAGAGAGGTCTTAATTTTATCAAGCTCTGCATCCCATATATAGTAAGGCACCACAATTGCTCTTGAATTAGCCGCAGCAAATATACCTACTATCCTAGACTTCATTATGCTTGTTTCTATAAGAGGGACTTTTAAGACTTCTCTCAGCACAGTGAGCTTCTTTTCTTGGAGGCCTTCCCTAACCAGCGCAAATTTATCAGTAGCTAGTCCAAAAACTCCAAGATATGGTGAATTTTCAAAGTCAAGTCTCTCGATATGCATTTTCACACCCTCGGTCTTTCCCTCATTGGAAAATATAAGAATCAAGCAAGGTGGACCTCAGCCACCTTAATTCCTTCTCTTTCTTCGATAGTAACTTTAACGCGAAGTTTGCTGGGCGGTTTTTCTATTCCTCGTTCCCAGATCTTCTCGTTAACATCTGTTCCCATAATTACTTCATCTGCTTTTGTATGCCTTGCTATAAACTCTTTAACATAGCGAGCGGCCCTTGGTGCTCTTTTCCATCTTGGAACTATCTTCATGATTTTTCTAATCGGGATAATGTAAACTCTCTCTTCTGCCATCTCTCATCACTCCTTAAGCTTTGTTCTCCTCCAATATCTCCTCTTAGGGTGAGTTAAAACCTTTCTATTAGTTTTAACAATAACCCAGACAGGTATTCGTCTATTTTGTTTAGCTGCCTTTGCCAAACGAAGTTTTTTCGCTACAGGCTTGTTCCTTGCCATTTTTAACTCCCTCCTCAATTTATGAACGTGAAAATATGCCAGACTAATGGCCGGTTTGGCACAAGCTTATTTAAATTTTTGCTTTCACTCACATTCAAAAATTATGAGGTTAAAAAGCTTTTGATTAGGGTTTCCTTTTGACTCTGACCTCCTCCCCGCCGTGAGTGGCGAGGGTTCTAACGAGTTAACTCCTCGCTATGGACGGTTCGGTTTGTGGGCCCATCACTTACTCCCGTCGCCGGTTTCAATTCAGCCCACAGGCCGGGTCTTCGGCCCATTACCCCTACC
>QMUF01000126.1 GCA_003663525.1 Thermococci archaeon
ATCTCAACTATATCCCCGTCTTCAAGCATGTGATCGGGCCCCACCCTCTGTCCAGGGAATTTTGCACTTTTTCCCCATACCCTCGCATATTTAAAGTTCTTTGCGAAGTCTTTATGAATTCTTTCTGCCACGTCCAAAACCTTCGAACCTTTTTTAAGAGCAATCGGAGGATAAGCAGGATCCTCCCCCGGGGATTTTGTAAACACCCTAATTATATCCACCAGTTGGTATAGTTCTTCTTTTAATACCTCAATGTTCGCTTTCTTTTTAGCAGATACTGGTATTATTTTAAATCTATCATTATATGTCTCAACGAGTCTTTCATAGTTTTCTTTACTTCCTAGGACGTCCCCTTTGTTGGCTATTATTATTGCTTTTCTCCATACAAGGCTCTCATCTAGGGCATCTGAAAAGTCTTCAAGGGTAACAGGTTCTTTTACAGTGATCTCGGCACTATGAATACCTTCTTCCCTGAGCATTTTCATAACTTCACCTATGTCTCCCTGGATCAAATGCTGACCGTTGATTATGATCCCACCCATCGACATTCTCTTTATTTCCACCTTTGGCTTTCTTTTGTTTATTTTTATCCCCGCACGTTCAAATTCTTTTAATATTATCTTCATCTGCTTTATTGGGTCTTGAGAAAGGTCAACGACGATAGCTATGGCATCAGCATTTCTTATAACACTCAAAAGCTGTGTTCCCATACCCTTACCAAGTGCGGCCCCTTCAATTAAACCCGGAACTTCCACGAGCTGAATCTGGACATCTTTATGATTCATCATACCGGGAATGGGCTCAACTGTTGTGAAAGGATAATCAGCAACGTTTATATCAACACCAGCTAAAACCTTTAAGAGGGAAGATTTTCCAACATTGGGTAATCCAGCCAAAACTACTTGTGATGCACCTTCTTTCTTAACACTGAATGAGTAACCTCCACCCTTTCTCTGACTCTGCTGTTTCTCAAGTTCCTTTCTAAGTTCTGAAATCTTACGTTTAATTTGAAGTCTAAGTTTTTCAGTGCCCTTGTGCTTTGGCACAGTAGCATACATTTTTTCAAGAGCTCTAATTTTCTCTGGTATAGTTCTTGCCTGCCTATATTCTTCCTCTGCCGCTAAGTACTCTGCTGTTACGTTAGTTGGCATTTCTACTCACCTCTTCCTCTCTCGCCGTTTTAAGGTTACAGAAGAATTTTATAAATTTATGGTAAGGAAAGCATCATCAAATTTATATACTTTCTCGAAAAATTTTTGGATGGTGAGAGTATGAGAGGGATTTTAGATGAAACTGATAAAGAAATCTTAAAGGTGCTTCAAAAAAATAGCCGTACTCCACTAAGAGAGATTTCTAAGCGTGTTGGTCTAGCCGAATCAACAGTATATGAACGAATAAAAAAGCTAAAAGAAAAAGGAGTGATAAAAAAGTTCACAATCATCCCAGATCCAGAGGCACTTGGCTTTAACTTATTGGCCTTTATTCTCATTAAAGCTAGGGCGGGAAAATATGCAGATGTCGCAAAAGAACTTGTTAAATATCCCGAAATCGTTGAAATATATGAAAACACAGGTGACTACGATATGATACTTAAAATACGAACCAGAAACAGTACGGAACTAAATGAGTTCCTCAATAAAATTGGGGAAATAGATGGTGTCGTGGCAACTCATACAATGGTAGTATTGAAAATTCACAAAGAGGCAACAGAACTCCCTATCTGATTTCTTCTATATTTTTCCTTCATCATACAGTTTATGGTACGCTTTTAAAAGAGAATCTTTGACCTTTTTTGGCCCATATCTCCTTACAGCACTCTTTAGGCCCTCAGAATAAACTCTCCTAATAATTAAATCCACATCCACAGACTCTTTTAGACCATTCTCCACATATAGCTTTGCTATCTCTTCCGGTTTTCTATAGTTAAGAGCTTTAAGCCATTTAAGAGGAATAGCCTCTTCAAACTTCTCAATAACATCAAATTCAATTATCGTTACCTCATCATCCCCATGAAGTGTCCCATATATTTTGTTTAACGCGTTTATAAGCTCTTTAAGTTCCTTAAAACCATCTTTCTTTGCATCCTCCAAAGTGAGCTCTTTGACCATTTTCTTCTTTATGTCTGTTATCTTAATTTTCGCAATAACGCTGTCGCTGGGAGTTATGGCAAGATATACTTCGCTGCCCGGCGTTGCCTCATAATTTCCAAATCTTATGGTGCTCGTCTTTTTTCCTTTGAGAATTTTCGATTTGTAAGCATTATCTATTAGCATGAACCTCCTTATTTGAACCATTTCTGAGCACCTCTACAACATTGGGGAGCTCCAAAAGATCATCTATTTTAAACTCAGCATATTGCTCATATTCAAGCTCCCTGTTGGCATATTTACCATAACAGAACCATACAGTATGCATCCCAACTCTTTTAGCACCAAATATATCCGAATACAACCTATCTCCTACCATGACAGCTTCTTCAGCTTTTACCCCAAATATTTTTAGTGCTTTTTGATAAATCTTTGGATGTGGTTTTTTAACGCCTTCAAAGTCAGATACTACAACATGCTCAAAGAAATCGTCTATATCCAACCTCAAAACCTTCTCCCACTGTTTTATTGGATTTCCATCGGTTATTATCCCAAGTCTATAACCCATTTCTCTGAGTTTGATAAGAGCTTTTCTCGCATTTTTAACTTCTCTCAGATGAGCAAATTTGGTATTATGATAAGCTATCACACCCGCTGCTACCCATTTTGGGTTGTATTTCAAGTCCAGTCTCCTCAAGAGATAGTCAAAATGATGAGGAAAGTTACTCCCATATTCAGCTATAAGTTCAAGGAGCTCATTATAAGCGGTTTCAAAATCAACAGGTAGTCCATGCTGGATCATGTTATCTATAGCATTCTTCCTAGCAAGCTCCGCTAGTCTAGAAGTATCCACAAGGGTATCATCCAAATCAAAAAATATAACTTCTATCATCACCCATCCCCACTCAACTAAAGGATTAAAAGTTATTTAATCTTTCCTTATGTTCAGGTAAAAGGTATTCATTTTCTGTTTTTCTTCCTTCAGCTTTCGAAAATATTCATCCTCCCGAATAAGCTCATTGAGAAGATCTTCAAGCTTCCACGTTAAAGAAGTAGGAGTTGTAGTGGCAAAAATAACATCCAGAATTCCCAGGAGCCTAACCCTCTCCATCACTTCTTTTACCTTTTCATTGGGAATTCCATGCATCAAGATAAATTTCCTCCAATGCCAGTTGCTATTTGCTTTGAAGGAGGGCGCTTTCTCAATCACTTCCTCCACTACCCAATCACGGCAGTATTCAGGTATCCCATAGATTTTGAAGTCACTCAGAATGTTCTTAAGTTTAGAAAGTTCCTCTTTTTCAAAACCTATAACAAGTATCATGCAATCACCTAACACTTTTTATTCTCCAAACACCTTTTAACTTTTACTAAAAGGGACTGCATAACTTCCCCTGCTTTACCTCTAAGAAATACATCGACTATTGGAGTTATACCACTCTCTTTAGTGTTGACTTCTATCACAGAGCCGCCATTATCCTTTACAATATAAGGAACATAAGCTGCCGGAAAAACTCGAGCACTAGTGCCAATTACCAGACAAACATCTGCCCCTTCAGCGAGCTTGAAAGCCTTTTGAAGGGCTTCTTGTGGGAGAGGCTCTCCAAACCATACCACATCAGGTCGAAGTAAAGAAGCACATTCAGGACATTTTGGTAAATTCTTTTCTTTTAAAAAGTCCTCAAGCTTTCCAGACTCTAAAAGATTCTCCATATAATCACATCTTGTGCATTTGACTCTATATATGTTCCCATGAAGTTCTACGATATGCTGATTTCCTGCTTCTTTGTGAAGGTTATCGATGTTTTGAGTTATAACGGCCCTTAGAATTCCCATCTTTTCAAGTTCAGCTAAAACTAAGTGGGCATTATTGGGTTTTGCATCCTTCATAATCTTCATTCTCATTTTATAGAAGGCCCACACAAGATTTGGATCCCTTCTGAAGGCTTCTAGCGTAGCGACCTCTTCAATCCTGTAATTTTCCCATAGGCCACCTCGACCTCTAAAAGTCGGTATCCCACTTTCTGCACTAACCCCAGCTCCAGTAAAGGCTATTAAAAAGCGGGAGTGAGCAATAATTTTTGCTGCCTCCTCTATCATAGGACATCAGCCTTTATTTCTCCCTTGAAATTTTTAAAACTATTCCAACGGCAAGATTTAAATTATATTAGTGTAAAATATCTCACGCAAAATACGGTGAGGTGATACTATGAGCTACCAAATGTATAGGGACAAAGTTTTGGAATTTGTTGAGGGACATGAAAAGTGGAGGAGCTCCACAATAAACCTGATCGCAAGTGAAAATGTAACATCCCCAAGCGCTATAAGGGCCATAGCTAGTGGTTTTATGCATAAGTATGCTGAAGGTTGGCCCAAGCAAAGATACTATCAAGGATGTAAGTATGTTGATGAAGTTGAGCTTATTGGTGTTGACCTCTTCTGTAAACTATTCCAGAGCGATTTTGCAGATTTAAGGCCTATATCCGGAACTAACGCAAACCAAGCCGCATTCTTTGGCCTCACTGAAGCTGGTGACAAAGCAATTGTCCTTCACACATCTCATGGTGGGCACATAAGC
>QMUF01000127.1 GCA_003663525.1 Thermococci archaeon
AAATTATTCCCTCCCCTCTATTTTTTACAGCTTTTGTTATCAAAAGCTTTCTAGCCTTTTTGATATCCTGAGGAGTGTCAATATCCATCCAGAAAAAGCCACTAACCTCTGTTACTTTTGGTTTTGCCCTTTTTATTATCTCAACCAATTCAAAACTCTCTTTCTCTTTCGAGATCTCTTCAATTGTTTTAAATATCTGAGGCTCAAGGATGAAAAACCCTGTATCAACTGCATCATACTTTTTAAGTTTCTTCCCAATATCCACAACCCTGTTTTCATTTATTCTTACTTTTGTTGCCTCTTCCTTGTTTATGAACTTTCCTTCTTTATCAACTATGGCGCCTCTCCCCTTCAGAGCTTCTTTTATAAATTCCTCCTCATAAACATGATCACTCATTACTAAAATAAACCTCTCAGATACATATTTTCTAGCTAAATAAAGACTATAACCATTGCCTCTTTCAGGATAAGGATTGAGCAACAACGTGTGTTTGAAGTTATTTTTTTCTAAAAACTCCTTTAGTTTTTCCTTATATTTGGGATTTGTAACAATTATAAATTCCTCAATCCCCTCTTTTTCAAGAAGTTTCATTGTTCTATAAAGTATCTCTCTTCCTGCTATTTTTATTAACCCTTTAGGTTTTTCTTCTGTTAGAGTTCCCATCCTAGTACCCAAGCCAGCTGCAAGAATTACGGCTTTCATCATCATCCTATCAATATTTCTCAGAATTTCTAAAAAGGTTTGGGAGGTTTCAAGCAAGTTTTTTCCGTTAAGACTCTTATCGAAAAAATTAAAAATTTCACCCTAGACTATACAGTGGTGAACAAAAATGGCAGGCACTGTGTTTCAAAACAAAGTTATACTGAAAATCTTGGAACATTATAAAAAAATATGGGCAATAAACCATGCCCAAAGTGTTTTGGGATGGGACATGGAAGTTAATATGCCTAAAATGGGAATAACAGAAAGAAGTGTAGCCAGAGGCGAACTTTCCGTCTTAAGCCAGAGTCTAACGTTGGATCCAAAGTTTCTTGAGCTGGTTGAAAAAGCTGCAGCTTTGGAAGATTTAAATGACTACGAAAAAGGTGTCGTAAGGGTTCTTCAAAGAGACATAAAAATCGCAAAAGCGTTCCCTCCAGAGTTCGTTAGGGAACTCAGTGAAGTAAGGAGCAAGGCTACAATGGCTTGGACCGAAGCTAAAGAAAAAGATAACTTTAGAAAGTTTGAACCTTGGCTCGACAGGATAATCGAACTCTCAAAAAAAGCTGCGGAATACTTGGAGTATGAAGAATATCCATATGATGCTCTCTTAGACCTCTACGAAGAGGGACTTAGAACAAGATATCTTGAACCTATTTTTTCAAAGCTTGAGAAAGACCTGAAACCAATATTGGATAAAATTCTCGAAGAAGGCAAAGTTCCAAAAGAACATCCACTAGAAACAGAAAAATATGACATTGAATCAATGAAAGAAGTCAACTTGAAGATCCTTGAGCTCTTAGGATATCCGCTCGAAGTGAGAGGAAGGCTTGATGTTTCTCCCCACCCCTTCACCACTGGATTCGGAATTAATGATGTTAGAGTGACAACAAGATATGAAGGCTTTGATTTTAGGAGAGCTCTCCTTGCAGTGGTTCACGAATTTGGACACGCCCTTTATGAGTTACAGATAGACGAAAAGCTCATGTTCTCGCCAATAGCAGGTGGAGTTTCTCTTGGGATCCATGAAAGTCAAAGCAGATTCTGGGAGAACATAATAGGAAGAAGCAGAGAATTTGTAGAGCTTATTTATCCAATTTTAAAAGAAAAACTGCCTTTCATGAATAAATACTCTGCAGAGGACCTCTACACATATTTCAACATGGTAAGGCCAGATTATATTAGAGTAGAAGCTGATGAAGTCACGTACAACATGCACATTCTCCTTAGATACAAACTCGAAAAATTGATGGTGAATGAATCTGTAAAGGCCAAAGACTTGCCAGAACTCTGGAACGAGGAAATGGAAAGGCTCCTTGGGATAAGGCCTAAGAACTACAAAGAAGGGATCCTTCAAGATATACACTGGGCCCATGGCACAGTGGGTTATTTCCCCACATATAGTCTTGGAACATTACTAGCAACCCAAATCAAAAGTTATATATCAAAGGAGATGCCTGACTTCTATGAAAAGGTAGCAAGAGGAGAATTCGGCCCAATAAGAGAATGGCTCAGGGAGAAGGTACACAAGTATGGAAGCACATATCCACCAAGTGGGCTCTTAGAAAAGAGTTTTGGAGAGGAAATAAACCCAGAGTACTTTATCAAATACCTAAAAGAGAAACACTTAGATTGAGCCTTCTTTTCTTTTTATTCTTCGAGAATCGGCTCAATTTCAATAGCCACTACACCGTATTTTTTCTCTTCTTCTTCAGTGTAAAACTGGCGATAGATCCTCACTCCTTCCTCAATATTGTGAACTCCTGGCAAAACTCTCTCAATTCCTTCTCTTTCAAGCATCTCCTTAAAGGAAGGATATTTCCTGATAGATTTAACTCTCACCTTCAACTTCCCCTCAAAAACTATCGTATCTCCAGGATTTATCTGTCTTCGCTTTTCATCGTAAAGCCTTCCCTCGACCTTCTTTTTTCCATCTCTGATTAGATCTAAATACTCTTCTTTAAGGCCCATTTGCCACTCCATGAAAGCCACCTTACAGAAAGTATCTTAAAAGCATTGGAAAGACTTTCAAACCTCTGGCAAGGAGCTTGGGATTTTTCACAATAGCAGTTATGGTCTTTTTATGATCATCAAAATCAGCATATGTTTCAATAACGTTTTTGGCCTCATCACTGGAAAATATCTCAAAGAATTTTTCAATCTGATCCTGATTGAGAGCTTTGAAAAGTCGCCTAATTCTAAGGCCAAAGGAAATTTGTTTCTTTATATCCTTGCAGAGATCTTCATACATTTTTAGGTTTCCTCTTCTAATTGAGTATCTAAGGGCATGAGAGGAAAGCATTCCATAAACAATCCCTCCCCCAGTTAAGGGCTTTATTTGAAGTGCTGCATCTCCCACTAGTGCAACATTTTCCTTTACCCAAGGTTTTCTAAAACCCAGACCTACATTGCCTGCTTTTATTTCCACGATATTGGTTTCTTTAAGAAGCTTAAGTTTCACAAATCGAAAGAGACTGTCATATGTTCCAAAGGTCCCCAATCTAGCGTTGAAGTTGTCTATAGGAGCCAGCCACATGAAGAATTCATTATTGATCTCTTTGTTCACCCATATTTCTACAAAATCCGTTCTATTGAAATCTCCAACAACTTCGACTTCGTATCCACTTAAAAACTCAGCATCAGTTCTCGCTCCAATCTCTTGAGCCACCTTGCTATTTACTCCGTCAGCCCCCACGTAGAAATCGGCCTCAATTTCAAACTTTTCATTGAATCTTTGGACAGTGGCCTTTCTATTTTTGAACCCCAAAAATCTAGTCCCCATATAATATTCTGCACCATGTCTGATAGCATTTTCCGCAAGTTTTCGTTCTAATAACTTTCTATCTACCACATATGCTTGAGGAGTTGGCCGTTCTATCTCAAAGCTCTGTATTCTCGAATAAAAAATTGCTCCTCTTAATTTGTTGATAATAGCTTCTTTAGGGAGATTGAGCTTTTCATAGTTCTCTGCTCCCATAATTCCAGTACAAGCTTTTCCTCCAAAAGAATTCTTTGCCTCTACAACTACAACTTTGAACTCACCTGCAAGAAGATTCGCTAGATAATTGCCCACAGGACCTCCACCAATTATTGCAACATCATATTTCATGAGCTTCACCAAGGAAGTGTAAGTTTTAAATCCTAATTAAACTTTTAGTTTTTGGTGATGCATGTGAAAGTTTTAGTTACAGGGTTTGAACCTTTTGGGGAAGAAAAAATAAACCCTTCTTGGGAAGCTGTTAAAATTCTCTCAAAAGAGATTAAAGGGGCTGACATTATCAAAAAGAAGCTTCCAGTATCATTCAAGGCCATTAAAAAGAAACTGCCAAAAATTATTGATGAATTCATGACCGTAGTGCTGAGAGAGTCGCCATAAATCTGACCTTCTCCCCGCCGTGAACGGCGAGGGTTCTAACGAGTTAACCCCTCGCTAAGGCGGGAAGGTTTGAGGGGTTCTCATCAAAACAACCCTTGAGAAGGGTTCTTCGAACCCCTCGGGGAGGGTCTTCCCCCCATTACCCCTACCCACCGTTAAACCCGGCAGGCTCGGGGTTATCGTTTTCACGACCTTCTTCAAAATATTGAAAGCACCAACCAAGTCTGCATTAAAAACAAGCTCCCCTGCGGGACACTTAAATAAACCTCTAACAAAGCGGGCCCCTTCATGGGGCTTCCCGCAGAAGGGGCAACGCTTAGAAGTGAAAGCCTCATTCACAACTTCAACGCTAATACCATACTCCTCAGCAACTTCTTTGAGTCGTTTTATTACGTAATTAAACCGCCAAACGTGGGAGAGTATGAAGTTTTGCTTTTTACCCTTGTCAGAGTTTCTTGCAATTTCTTTTGGATAGCCAACTACAATTCTGCTAACGCCTAATTGATAGAGTTTTTCAACTGTCTGCCTCACAACCGAGTAAATGTAGTGCTTTGCTTGGAAGTTAGCCTTCTCA
>QMUF01000128.1 GCA_003663525.1 Thermococci archaeon
ATTCTAATCTAGGCTTTCACGGTGTAAGAAAAATTTGATAAATGCAAAGAGCCATTCAAACAAGCTCTTCTAAAGGTTCGCTAATAATCTTTTGCAATTTGGGGGCATAATACTCAGAAACTTCTTTAACCTCAAAACAATTGTTTTTGACCCAAGCAAAAGCTTTTGAAAGCTCGTAACCTAGATTTGCATCTAGGACTATTGGAACGTTTAAATCAACTGCTGTCCTCCTAATAAAGTAATCCTTCTCCTTTGCATAGCCAGAGGTTATAACTAGATCAATCTTGCCCAGTTTCATTAGTTCTACAGCTTTTTCTTTGCTCAAAGCATTTCCATGGCTCAAGGTGTCTTCTAAGGTGAAAACGCTGTATCCCAAGCTTTCAAGGAGTTTTGCAGTTTCCAATAATGGTGGTAAGTCTTTCCCGTAACCATAGACCAAGATATTTGACTTTGGCATTTTGTTTGGTTTTACAGAGAGCCAGCTTTTTAATAGGGCATCCTCAAAGTCGAATCCCAGACTTGCAACTTCTCCAGTAGAGCGCATTTCTGGTCCTAAGAAAGGATAAGCATTTTGAAGCTGAGACCAAGAGAATTGAGGGCTTTTAACAGCAAAGGCTTTTGCTGGGACTTCGTAATACTCGTAGTCTCGTCCTAACAGGAGTTTCTCACCAAATACTGCTTGAGCTGAAAGCTCCATTAAGTTAACTCCCCTTGATTTACTTGAGAAGGGCATAGAACGACTTGTCCTCAGGTTTAGCTCAAGCACGTAGACATCATCATTAACCAAGAATTGTATGTTAAAGGGTCCCCTAATTCCTAAAGCCAACGCAAGCTCTAAAGCTATTTTGTGCATCTTTTTTACATGCTTTTCTTTTAGATAGCGGTAGGGAGTAACCATTGTGGCATCTCCGCTGTGAACTCCCGCCTTTTCTATGTGCTCCAATGTAACTCCGACTACTCTCTTTCCATCTGAGACAGCATCTATCTCTGCTTCCATTGCATCTAAGAACTTTGAAACCACAACAGGGTGTTCTGGGGAGACTTTTGTTGCTAAGGAGAGATATTCTTTTAGTTCCTTCTCATTGTAGGCAACTTTCATGGCAGTTCCACTCAAAACATAGCTCGGTCTTATCATTAAAGGATAACCCACTTCGTCAGCAAAAGCTAAGACTTCTCCAACACTCTTAGCTTCAATCCAAGCTGGTTGCTTTATGTTGAGCTTTTCTAAGAGCTTTGAGAACTTAACCCTGTCTTCAGCTATATCTACACTCGTCCCCCTCGTTCCTAAAAGCCTAACCCCCTTTTGCTCAAGCTTTTTAGCTAAGGAATTTGCAAGCTGTCCTCCTGCAAAGGTTATAACACCATCTGGATTTTCAAAATTGTAAACATCTAAAACCCTCTCAAGAGTTATCTCCTCAAAGTAAAGCTTATCGTTAATATCCCAATCTGTTGAAACTGTTTCAGGGTTGTAGTTCAAAACTATAACTTCATAACCCCTCTTTTTTGCAGCATTTGCAAAGTTCACGACAGCCCAATCAAACTCTACACTAACCCCAATCCTAAAGACACCTGCTCCCAAAATTAGAACCTTTGGCTTTTCTGTATATGGGATATCGTTTTCTTGTGCATCATAGGTCATGTATAAATAATTCGTCCTTGCTGGAACTTCTCCAGCCAATGTATCTATTTGCTTGACAAATGGAATTGATTTTTTAATGCTTCCATTAGATAGAGCTTTTATCTGCTCATCACTAAATCCAAGCTTTTTGGCTTCTCTTATTGTTTCTTCATTTGGGTTTCTCAGTGCTTCTGCAATTTTAACGAGATCTTCAATTATGTAGAGGTAAAACTTGTCTATTCCAGTAATTTCGTGAATCTCATTAACACTTGCTCCCAATTTTAGGGCTTTTGCAATGTGCATAGGCATGTAAGGTTCGTAATTCTTAATTCTCTCCATAACTTTTTCCAACGACTCTTCGCTCTCATAGTACTTTCCTATAAGTTCATCTCCAATTCCTACCATTCTAATAGCTTTTTGAAAAGCTTCATGAAGATTCCTTCCTATTGCCATGACCTCTCCAATGCTCTTCATCTCGGTGTTTATTTTCTTCTTCGCGTTCTCGAACTTTTCTAAATCCCACCTTGGCATTTTAACAACAACGTAATCCAAGCTCGGTTCAAACAAAGCAGTTGTAACCCCAGTTACTCCATTTAAAAGCCCATCCAAGGTATAGCCTAATGCTAACTTTGCCGCTATGTATGCTAGGGGGTAGCCTGTAACTTTGCTTGCTAAAGCAGACGAGCGGCTCATCCTTGGATTTGTCTCAATTATGTAGAATTCCTCAGATTTAGGATCTAAGGCTAATTGAACATTACATTCTCCAATAAGATCTATAGCTTCTGCTACTTCTATGGCCGCACTCCTCAAGAGTTGATATTCCCTATTTGTTAAAGTTTGAGAAGGAGCAACAACTATGGAATCTCCTGTATGAACTCCCATTGGATCAAAGTTCTCTAAGCACGCTACAGCCACAGCATTTCCATCTTTATCCCTAACAACCTCAAACTCTATCTCTTTCCATCCTTTTAGGTACTTCTCTACCAACACCTCACCAATCTCACTTTGTGCAAAAGCCCTGACTATATATCCCTCAAACTCCTCTTCATTCCAAGCAACAAAGGATCCCCTTCCACCTAAGTTAAAGCTAACCCTAACCATGACTGGGAACCCTATCTCCTGAGCTACTTTTAGAGCTTCTTCAACGCTTTTAGCGGCTTTACTTGGAGGTATTGGGAGATTATTTTTGATCATTGTTTCCCTAAACTTCTCCCTATCCAGAGCTTTTTTTATTCCCTCTATAGGCGTCCCAAGAACTTTGATATTATACTTTTCTAAAATTCCAGAGTCATGTAAAGCTACACCCAAAGATAGAGCACTTTGACCTCCAAACCCTAGTAAAATTCCATCTGGTTTCTCTTTCTTTATAACTTCCTCCATAAATTTTATATCAAGAGGGAGGAAGTAAACTTTGTTTGCCATCTCATGGCTTGTTTGAATCGTTGCAACATTTGGATTGATTAAAATCGTTTCTATGCCCTCTTCTTTTAAAGCCTTTAAAGCTTGACTTCCACTGTAATCAAATTCAGCAGCTTCACCAATTTTTATTGCTCCAGAGCCCAGAACAAGGACCTTAGAAACCATGAGCCTCACCTTTAATCATTTTTGAAAAAACATCAAAAATCCATGTTGAGTCTAAGGGACCCGGGGATGCTTCAGGGTGAAATTGAGTAGCAATTATTGGTTTGTTTGAATGGTAGATTCCCTCAACGCTTTTGTCATCTATATTGACCATCCAAACTTTAAACTCATTTAAACTTTGAGCTTTCACAGCATATCCGTGATTCTGAGTTGTCACAAAAGCTTTTCCACTTTTTAAGTCTTTAACTGGTTTGTTAATTCCCCTATGTCCATACTTAAGCTTGTAAATTTCTCCCCCATCTGCTAAAGAGAGTATTTGACTTCCTAAGCAAATGCCTATTGTTGGAACGTTGTACTCAATAACTTCTTGAGCTTTTTTTATCAGGTCTTTAAGCAATGCAGGATTTCCAGGGCCGTTGCTAAATAAAATTCCATCTGCATTGAACTCTTCTAAGACATCAATTGGATCATAATAATAGGGAATTCTTATTATTCTAAACCCCCTTTTCAAAAGCTCCCTTAGAATTCCATATTTAATACCGCAATCAACTACAACAATACTCTTATTAGAGTTTTCAGGTTCACGAACAATTATCTCCTTTGGAGTAACTTTATCTATGAAATTCATCTCATCGTAGCTCAGCTTTTTCACTTTCTCCATAATCTCATCAAGTTCATAATTTCCTACAACCAAAGCTCCCATCATGACTCCTTTTTCCCTTATTTTTTTCACCAAAGCCCTTGTGTCAATTCCTTCTATTCCAGAAATGCCTTCTTCTTTGAACCATTCATCTAAACTCTTTTCACTTGCCCAATGATTGCTTTTCATGAGCTTTGAAATTACGAATCCTTCGACTTGTATCTTATCCGATTCGTAGTGGATAGGAACACCGTTTTCTTTTATTTCTTTGCTTGGAACGCCATAGTTTCCGATTAGTGGATACGTCATGGTTAAAATCTGCCCCTTGTAAGAAGGATCAGTTAACGACTCTGGATAACCTACCATTCCAGTTGTGAAAACAACCTCTCCATATTTTATTCCTTCACTTCCAAAGCCTTTGCCCTTAAAAACAGACCCATCTTCCAAGGCTAAGTAGGCTTTTTTCTCGTTCTCTGCCGGTTCCTGGGTTTTTGACGTCAAGTAGGGATTCACATGATCACCTCATTCAACTTGAGAAAATCTTCTTCGAGGACTGTTTTTGCTAATTTAATATATTCCTTGACCTTAGTTGGATTTGGAGAACCCAAAACCGGTTTTTCAATTCCTTTCTCTAAGTTTGCTTTGATCCCATAAAGTCCCTCAACTTTGGCATAGAACTCTTCAACGCTCTTGGAATCTTTTATTAGCTTTGCAATCTCGTTATAAACCTCTCTATAGGG
>QMUF01000129.1 GCA_003663525.1 Thermococci archaeon
ATTCCGCAGAGGTAGAGAAATGAAAGTAAGACTATTATCTACTCAACGTTCTCAGGGAATAATGCCGGTTATCTTGATAGTATCTCGAAAGAGAGAAAAATTTTTAAAAAGTCAAAGTAAAAAACAAAAGGGGATTTTATGGAAACTCTAGAAATAACGCCCCATAAAATGAGAATATTTTTGCTTCTTATCATTATTCTCATTCATGTCCCCCCAGCAGAGGCGCTTGATCGTGCAAAACTTCTTGATGGAAACTTCAGCAATCCTCTTTATGTGGTAATTCCTCCAAACTATAGGGCTGAGTGGCTCGATTTTGTCTTCACGACAAATGGATCCTGCAACGCATCGGCCCGTTACACGGTTTATCAATACGGGGAAATTGTGAGGGAGGGTTCAGCAAAAATTAAATGGCTTGGAAAAAACCTGTATGTAAACGTCCCGCTGGAACTTTATGATCACTTTACCATCCGCCTTTTCCCAAACTTCTCCTGTGAAATGATGCCCGAAGGGTATAGGCTTTACGCAACACTGGATATCAAGAGGCTCACAGACCTTACCATCAAGACTGAAAAAGCAGTTGAGTACCAAGAGGAGGGAAGAATAACCAGAACCCCTCCATTAGAGCTAGTTTTCAATGCTTCAGGGAAGCTCTTGGGAATCGATGCGCGTCTTTACAAGTATAGAGGGAGCGAAGTTTCAGGCACGTTAAGATGGAAAGATGGGAGCAAAAATTTTACAGTTTCGGTAAAAGATGGGTGGATATGGATTTCAGGAGGAAATGTCAGTGGGGAGGTAACTCTGTATCTGAATCTTCCACCCAATGCTTCCACAATTGCAGTGGCTTACTATCTCAATGAAGAGGAGCAGATAAATGAAGATCTTCTCATCAAAGACTGGAAGAACCGCACACAATTTGACTTCCCGTTTGGAGGGAGATTATGGGATACGGCGTACATCGACGCGTGGTTTGAGCTGATGAATGAAGGAGACATGCTGGTCTTTGACTTCGGCAATGGAAAAGCATCAAGAGTATTCGTAAAGGACAACAAGGCCTGTATTGAGCTATACACGCTGTATTACGGCAAAAAGAAGGAATGCTTTACATTTTCGCAAAGAAGAATTCATCGCTTAAAGTTATACTTGATGAGAATTCCCAACGGAGAGCGAATCCTGGAGATCTGGATTGATGGTGAAAACGTATTTGAGGAGAAGATAAACTCCCCAATTGGTTTCGGGTACTTTGGAGATGCCATCTCTTTAATAAGCCTTGACGCCTCGGTTCATAAAAATCCAGATTATTACGTAGTCCCTCCCGATAATAGAAAAGCTAATATTGCCATTGGCATTTCAATCTTGGCGTTAATGCTCAGTGTTATTCTGTGGATACATGAAAAGAGGAAATAATCTACAGAGGAAATACCTTTTAAATTGTCATGTGGATTTTAGATCATGCTTGAAGTAATCTTCCTTGGAACTGGAGGCATTATGCCAACCAAAGAGAGAAACGTCCCAGCCATAGCCTTAAAGTATGGAGGCGAGATAATTCTGTGGGACATCGGGGAAGGTACACTAAGACAGTTAAATATAGCAAAATTGAGCCCAATGAAGATAGAAAAAATTTTTATAACTCATTTTCATGGCGATCACTATTTAGGATTAATGAGTCTTATCCAAACGATGACTCTTTGGAAGCGAGAGCGTCCACTCCACATCTACGGGCCCAAATATACCTTCGAGTTCATTCAGAACTATCTTAAGAGTGGCTTTTTTAGGCCAAGTTTTGAAATCCATGTCCACGAGCTTGGAGAAACAAGACTGAAGTTCAAAGACTATGAAATATGGAGCTTCAAAGTAGACCACGGTATCCCGGCCTTAGGCTATGTTTTCAAGGAAAAGGACAAACGAGGGAATTTTGATGTCAAAAGAATCAGAGAGCTTGGATTGAAACCTGGCCCTTGGATGAAAGAGCTCGAAATTAAAGGAAAAATAGAAATCAATGGAAAATTGATATATCTGGAAGATGTTACCGGAAAACCAAAGAAAGGTGTGAAGATCGTATACACGGGTGATACCGAGCAGTGTGAAAGAGTAAAGCTCTTTTCGGAGAGAGCTGATTTGTTGATCCACGAGGCGACATATTTAAGCAGAGAAGACAAGGGAGATAGTTATCATTCCACGGTGGAGGAAGCTTGTGAGACTGCAAAAAGAGCCAAAGTCAAGCTTTTGGCACTTTTCCACAGAGCACCAAGGTACAAGTACGAGGAATATCTCCAAGAGGCAAATGAGATATGTGAGTATAAGTTTATAATTCCTCAAGATTTTGATGTTGTTAGGCTTGGTGAGAAGTATGAGTTATCTTCGCTACGTTAAAATCATAGGCACAATGCATGTTTCACCAAAAAGCAGAAAAGAAGTAAGGGAAATGATCCTAAAAGAAAGGCCCGATGCAATAGCTATTGAATTAGACCAACAACGTTTTTATGCCATTCAATCTCCTAGAAAACTCACCTTCCAAGAGGCATTAAAACTTGGGAGGAGTGCACTTCTGACATATGTTCTAATGAAGGTGGAGGAGAAAATTGGAGAAGAGTTCGGCATGAAACCTGGAGAAGAAATGAAAGAAGCTATTTATATGTCTGGACTTCTCGGTGTCCCCCTTTATCTAATCGACGAAGACATTAGGGTTATTATGGAAAAACTTCTGAAAGCGCCTTTTAGGGAAAAACTGTTTCTATTTCTTGAAAGTGCTTTAGTGTTTCTTCCTATAGCTCCCAGTGGAGAAGAAAACTCAGAGGATATTATGGAAAATTACAAAATAATGATGCAACGTTTCAAAACTAGATATCCTTACCTCTTTAAAGTTCTAGTAGAAGAGCGAAATGAGATTATGGCAAGAAATCTCAAAAAAATCATTGATGAATTAAAAAGAATGGGACTTAAAAAACCAAAGGTCATTGCCGTGGTTGGACTGGGTCATGAAAAAGGAATAGAAAGAAGTTTAAACTCTTACAAAGAGCAAAGATTTATTAAGTCCAAAACAAACTTATAATGGTGATTTTATGGAAAGAAGACAACTTACATGTCCGCTTTGTGGAGGAACCAGTTTTAAATTTGAAGACGGGAAATTGGATAGCAAATGGGGCTTCACAGCTCATAAAGTGAAAATCGCAATCTGTGAGAGCTGTGGCTACGTAATGATGTTTTACAAAGGGAGGACAATATGGGACTTCGATTAGTGCTAAACTTTATAATTGCATCCCCCTAATTTCCAAGGGGGTTGAAGATGAGGGAAGAACTAAAACGCATGCTTAAGGTAGACATACTTGAGATCGAATATGAAGGAGATAAAGTGATTGTCTATGTTCCAAAAGACCAGGTTAAGATGGCAGTAGGGAGCGGTGGAAGTGCTGTAAGGGCTGCAGAGCTAGTCTTAGGAAAAAAGATCGAAATCAGAGGTAGATAAAGAATGTCCATGGGCTTTAAAAAGCAAGAACTTGAAGATCTAATCATATCTTTTATTGTCCTTACACTCGTTTTTTCCGGTTTTGAATTAACTGCAATCCCCTATGCAGCTTTAGGCATCTTTACAGCCTTTGTTTTCCACGAGATTGCCCATCGACAAGTTGCTAGGAGATACGGATACTATGCGATTTATAAACGATGGGACACCGGAATCATGCTTGCACTGTTTGCAGGCATACTAAATAAACTCCTAGGGTTAAGATTCATCTTCGCTGCTGTAGGAGCAGTTCAAGTTTATTCTCTTTATGCAGGATGGCAAGATAGAGAAATTTACGGGAAGATTAGTCTAGCAGGTCCCATCACAAATATCACAGTGGGGATTTTTGCACTAGCATTATTAACTCTTGGAAAAATCTCGGGAATACTGGGAGTCTCCCTCTATTATACTGCCCATGTTAATTTTTTGTTAGCTCTATTCAACCTTCTCCCAATCCCTCCCTTAGATGGTTATAAAGTATTTAGATGGAATCCAGGGTACTGGGCAGTTGCGATAGGAGTTTCTTTTCTCTTTCAATCTCTTCTATAATGTTTTTCTTTTTAAGGCTTTGATCCAAAGGACAGAGGAGATTTTAGATAAATGAGAAAAGTTAAATAATGAAAACATATAGCTGAGGATAGAGGTGAGAATATGAAGTACAAAGAACCATTTGGTGTCAAACTTAATTTTGAAAGCGGAATTATCGAGAACGCAAAGAAAAGCGTCAGAAGACTCAGCAACATGAAAGGATATTTCATAGATGAGGAAGCATGGAAGAAAATGGTAGAAGACGGGGACCCAATAATTTACGAAGTTTACGCTATTGAACAAGAAGAAAAAGAAGGTGACTTAAATTTTGCAACTACTGTTTTATATCCGGGAAAAGTTGGAAATGAGTTCTTCATGACAAAAGGTCACTACCACTCAAAAATAGACAGAGCAGAGGTCTATTTTGGTCTTAAAGGCAAAGGAGGGATGCTCCTCCAAACACCAGAAGGAGAAGCAAGATGGATACCAATGAAACCTGGCACTATAGTTTATGTACCTCCCTATTGGGC
>QMUF01000130.1 GCA_003663525.1 Thermococci archaeon
AAAAAAGAGATTGGGAGGAGCTTTAGATTCATCGCGAGAAATCTCAATCTTACTCCAAAGAAACTTTTTGTTAAACCAACAGATTATGTAAACAAATTTGCTGATGAGCTTGGTCTTAGTGAAAGAACTAGAAGAAGGGCAATTGAGCTTTTAGATCAGGCTTATAACATGGGTCTTACAAGTGGAAAAAGTCCTGCGGGGTTGGTTGCGGCTGCATTATATATTGCAGGGCTTTTAGAGGGAGAAAAAAGGACCCAAAGAGAAGTTGCAGAGGCAGCAAGGGTAACTGAGGTAACAGTGAGAAATAGGTATAAGGAAATGGTTGAAAAGCTTGGATTGAAGCTTCCTATTTAGTCTTTTCATTTAAATTTTTAAAGAGAAAAGATCATTTTTTGAACCATGTATCTAACGTGAATTGCTTTCCAGCTCTTATTGCCTTTTTGAGCCTTTCTAGGCCATTTTTTACTCTTTCTTCGCTGAAATTATGTTCATCACAAAGGAATTTTATGATGCCATCCTCATTGGGCAACTTCCATTCCAATTTGTAGTCATTTGTCGTAGGTGGATTCAGAAAGAATTCTTTTATTGCATAAAGGTCAATCTCGCTTGTTTTTTGGTATTTCAATAAGGGATCTTTGGAGTGTTTTACTATTTCAAGGGCCTTTTTTGGTCCCAGTCCTTTTACCCCCCCTGGGTTGTAGTCAGTGCCAACGAGTATTGCCAATTCAATGAGTTTTTCTCTTGTTAGTTTCAGCTCTTTCAACACATCTTCAAGGAGTATTAGCTCAGGCCTGACTTCGATGTAGATATCTTTTCCAGGTAGTTTTCTCCTTCCTGTGGTGGTAAGGTTTCTCACAAGTTTTGGTGTTCCAAAGAGCAAAGAGTCGTAATCTTGGCTTGCTGAGGTCCAAACATCTCCTTTTGAGGCCATATAGGCGGCTTGTGCTTCACCTTCACTTGGGGCCTGCACCCAGGGGATTCCCATAAGTTCTAGAAGTTTTTTGGCGTCTTCAATTAGAATTTCATTTACCTTTGAAGCTCGTTGGGCGTATTTTTTGGCTTCTTCTAACTCTCCCCTAGCAAGGGCCATTTCCCATTTTTCTAGTGCTTCTTCTCTTGCCTCAGCCCTTTTTTCAAGCTCTTTTTTCTTAAACTCTGGAGGTTTCCCATCAAACACATACGCGGGCTTTATTCCTGCCTCCATTAGGTTTATGGTTCTATAAAACAGTCCCGAGAGATGTGAGGTTATCCTGCCTTTGGAGTCCATTAGAGGAGTGCCATCTCTCTGTCTTATTGTTGAGAGGAACTGGTAAATAGCGTTAAAAGCATCTATTGCAACCTTTCTTCCATTCAAGTTTTCTAGCTCAAGCTCTTTTTTTGGTAAGAGCTCACCAATCGGAACTCCCATCACTCACCACCTATCATAATATATAGATGAGCCAATATAAAAAGCCTTTAGCAATCGCAAAGAGATTTGAGACATCATCTGTTCAATATATTGACGAGGTATGATTTAAGCTTTTAGTTTAGTTGTATAATGTAAAAGAGTTCCGAATTCATGGTTCAAAACCATTGGTTCCTTTAACAAACGCCGATATCTACGTCGTCAAATGGATAAGGGAAAAGTTATAACTTCTTTCTCACATTAACCTTTGTAAAGTTCATGAGGTGAAGGAAATGAGCATAGAGGCACTTTTCAAACCTAGGAGCGTGGCTGTTATAGGTGCTTCCGGAAAACCTGGAAAGATAGGATATGCAATTATGAAGAATCTCATTGAGTATGGCTATGAAGGCAAAATATACGCTGTTAACATCAGGGGTGGGGAAATAGAGATCAGTGGAAGGAAATTCGAGGTTTACAAGAGTATTCTTGATATCCCTGATGAAGTGGACATGGCTGTTATAGTTGTTCCTGCTAAGTTTGTCCCACAAGTTGTGGAAGAGTGTGGAAGGAAGGGAGTCAAAGTTCTCCCAATTATCAGTTCGGGGTTTGGAGAGCTTGGAGAAGAGGGCAAGAAAGTTGAAGAGCAGTTAGTTGGGACAGCTCACAAGTACGGAATGAGGATTCTTGGGCCCAATATCTTTGGTGTTGTTTATACTCCAGCAAAGCTCAACGCCACATTTGGTCCAACTGATGTTCTGCCAGGAAAGCTCGCTTTAGTATCCCAGAGTGGCGCCCTTGGAATAGCCCTCATGGGATGGACAATTCTCGAAAAAGTCGGCCTCTCAGCTCTAGTTAGCATTGGAAACAAGAGCGATTTAGATGATGCTGACATGCTTGACTACTTCGAGAACGATGAGAACACAAGTGCTATCTTAATTTACATGGAAGGCGTTAAAGGCGGAAGAAAGTTCATGGAGGCAGCGAAAAGGGTTTCGATGAAGAAGCCTATCATCATCATAAAGGCGGGCAGGAGTGAGAGAGGTGCAAAGGCAGCTGCATCTCACACTGGTTCACTTGCTGGCGCTGACAGCATTTACACAGCTGCATTCAAGCAAAGTGGTGTTTTAAGGGCCTTGACCATTGGTGAAGCTTTCGATTGGGCGAGAACTCTGAGCAATCTCCCAGAGCCCGAGGGAGAGAATGTTGTCATACTCACAAATGGTGGTGGAATAGGCGTCATGGCTACAGATGCTGCAGAGGAAGAGGGCCTAAAACTCTATGACAACTTAGAAGAACTTAAGGTTTTTGCAAACCACATGCCGCCTTTCGGTTCATATAAGAACCCGGTTGATTTGACGGGTATGGCAGATGCTAAGGCCTATGAAGGGGCGGTTAGGGATGCACTTGCAAATCCGAATATGCATGCAATAGCAGTTCTCTACTGTCAAACAGCAGTTCTTGACCCAAGAGACCTTGCAAAAATAGTTATCGAAGAATATGAAGCAAGTGGAAGGGAGAAACCACTTGTAGTTGCCATAGTTGGTGGAATTGAGGCTAAAGAAGCTATCGATATACTTAATGAAAAGGGCATTCCAGCATATCCAGAACCAGAAAGAGCAATTAAATCTCTATCAGCTCTTTACAGGTGGCGCAACTGGAAAATGAAACATGAGAAAGAGTGATTCTTTTTTCTTTTAATAATTTAAAAAGAGTTCAAGCTGTATATTTTTTAATCTCCTTGTATAATTCACTGAGAACTTCTTGATAGTCTATCTTGTCTTCTTCTATGAGATCCATAAGCTCTTCGAGCTGTCTTGTTCTTTCTTCACTTACAAGGTCTTTGTATTTGGTTATAAGATAGTGATAGACCTTGGTACCGAGTTCGGTAGGCACGAGTTTCTTCCTTCCCTTGGTTTCTATGACATAGTGTCTATCGAGGAGAGTTTTAACTATCTTTGCATACGTGGAGGGTCTTCCAATCTTGCGCTCTTTCATCAGTGCTATGATATCTCCTTGGTTGAAGAGTGGTACTTTTGGAGCCTTCCATTTTTTAGTTTCTTTGACTTTGATTTTTTGCCCCTTTTCGAGTTTTGGAAGTTTTCTCAAGGGTGAATTTCTGAGTTTTGTCCACCCCTCATAGAGAATCTCCACATAGCCCTCTATTTCTGCTTTCGCGATTCTTGTATCGATTGTTACTTTTTCATAGAGCACTTTTGTGGCTTTCATCTGAGATATCATGAACCGTTTGAACACCATATCATAAAGTCTAAAGTGGTCCCTTGTTAGACCTCTTGCAAGGGTGATGACGCCATCTCTTAGGAGTTGCATTAGCCTTCCGGTATCTATGGGCCTTGTGGGCCTTATACACTCGTGGGTCCCCTCTTCGCCCCATTTCCGCGGGACGAAGTATTCTTCACCTATTTCATCGGTTATGTATTCTTTAGCCACCTCTATACCAACGTTGCTTACATGGGTTGAATCTGTTCTTATGTAGGTGAACAATCCGACTTCGAAAAGATCTTGGGCAAGTCTCATTGTGTAGTCGGTTGAGAACTTTAAGAATCTTGAGGCATCTTGGAGCATTGTATCTGTGGTGTATGGGGGTAGGGGATTGATTTCTTTTTCTTCGAGGTGTACATCTTCTACAACAACCTCTTCAACCCCCTCGTTTACACCTTCCAATCTCACAGTCAGATCATTCTCAAGGGTTAATTGGACGAAATTGGTTTCACTTTCAACGAATTCTTTGTATCTTTGGATGATCCAGCTGAGTACGGGTGTCTGGACTCTTCCTGCCGAGAGATAAGTGCTCTCAAAAACTTCCCAAAGTTTTTGGCTTAGTTCAAAACCTATCCACCTATCTTCAATTCTTCTCACAATTTGAGCATTTACTCTTCCTTCATTTACATCTCTCGCTTCTTTTAGGGCCTTTAGAATAGCAGGCCTTGTAACTTCATGGAATTCAATTCTCTTTATTGTTGGAGTATATGGAGACAGAACGTTCCTTATGTCCCACGCTATTTTTTCCCCCTCTGTATCAGGGTCGGTTCCAATTAGTATCTCATCAACTTCTTGGGCAATTTCTCTCATGGCTTTCACGTTTTCAAGGGCATCTCTGATATCATTGGAACCACATCTTGGGCATACTCCTTTAC
>QMUF01000131.1 GCA_003663525.1 Thermococci archaeon
ATTCAGTAAAATTATTAAATAATTATTGCATTATTTAATTATGGTGATCAAATGGCGATTATAATCAGTATTGCTAATCAAAAGGGTGGTGTTGGAAAGACTACAATCAGCCTCAATTTGGCCTATGCACTGGCCAAAAAGGGGTATGATACCCTAATAATTGATACCGATCCTCAGTTCAATCTCACATTCGCTTTAATCGGTATGGACATCATAAAACACAATGACAACAACATTGGGACCCTTCTAATAGAGAATGCAGTGAAAAGGGCTCAAATCGAGAACACTATTATACCCATAGAGGAGAACCTATCACTCATACCCTCCCACTTAAAAGTTTCTGCAATTGAGAGGCTACTTATGACAGCATATATGCGCGAACAGCGGCTTAAAAGGGTTTTAGAAAAAATTGAAGACGAATATGACTTTATAATCATCGACAACCCCCCAAGCCTGGGAATATTCTTAATAAACTCCCTTGGGGCCTCAGATTATGTCTTGATCCCAACTGAATTGGGGTACTTCAGTGTCATGGGGGTGCAGCTAACGCTTGATGTGATCAGAGAGATAAAATCCACCGAACTCAACCCGGACTTACAGATCATGGGTATTGTTGCAAACAAATTTACACGCCAGAGCAAAGTCCCCCAGGTGAGATTGGATCAGCTGAAAGAGACCTATCCCGACTTGCCTATAGTGGCCATTTTGCCAAGAGCAGTTGCAGTTGAGAAGTCTCAAGAAGAGGGTAAACCAGTGTTTGAGTTTGATCCCAAAAACAGAGTATCAAAAGCATTCCTGCAACTTGCGGAGAGGGTGATAAAAAATGTCAGGTAAAAAGAAAAGCTTACCAAAACTCCCGTCCATGAGCAGTGAGGTTGTGAAAACCCTAACGGAAGAACCAAATAACAGACCAAAGGTAAAGAAAGAGACTGAGAAGAAGATGAAAACTCTCTATATAAGCATAGAGGCAGATAAACTACTGAGAACATTATATGCAGAGGGAGAAGGGAAGCAGAATGAAATCTTTGAGAAAGCCATACGACTTTATTGGGCCCTCAGAGAGGTTTTACCGGAGGAGGGGTTTAGGAGATTGGTAAGGCTGGCCGAAAAGAAGGAAATCGAAAAGATAAAGCGACGGCTCGAGTTTAAGTGACTAAATAATACAATAATTATTTTATTATGGTTTTAATTTTGAGAGTGATCTTAATTCTCCTCAATTCAACAAAGAATGAGTATAAGTTAAAGCAAGAGATCCTAAATAATGCAATAATAAAATAATTATTGAAAGAAGAGAGCGTTAAACAGTCTCAAACAATATAAATTTAACCACCAACAAGGAGTTTAATTATCGTTTCCGTATTCATTAATCTTTCAAGCCCTGTCGGTTAGCTTTTTGCTCCTAAATACTTTAAATTCTTCCAAGAATCAAAACCTGCCTTTTGGGCCTCTTAAATATAGGATAGCTCCCTATCAAAAAGAAGAGGAAACATTTTTTTCTTAATTTTAAGTAGGTGCCATACTACATAGTGCTTCTGAAACAACTTAGGAAAGGGGGAAGTCTCTTTAGGAAGATTGTAAAGGGTTTCCATACTACATAGTGCTTCTGAAACATCCTAACATCCCATGGAAGCCCTCGATAGATGTATACTGTTTCCATACTACATAGTGCTTCTGAAACCATATGTTGGAAAGGTTCATTCATCAAATAAAAGTATGGAAAAACTCGTATTTAACATTTTCGAAAGAAGAAACTTTTAAAATTCTGAGACCCTAGAAGGAGTTTAACTCAAAAATCACAGTTTAAATAGGGCGAAGATCTTATTTCAAGATTTTTCATGATACTCTCATTTATCCCCATCTTCCTGTGTAATATTCTTAAAAAATAATACCTCAAAAGGGATTTAGGTCTGACCATTTTCTAAGTATAAAACCAAGATATTTAAGCAGGTTTTAAGACTCATTCAATATTCTCATTAAATACTGCCCTACCGGGAAAGCACCACCATCCTCAGATCATGCTGTACTGGTGTAAAAATGGTCAGATTTTCAAAAATTATTAAACGACGATTTTTAACTGTTTAAGGCCCGCATTCACCTTCAAATACTTACTAGACCCGTTAAAGCCGAAACTCAAGTTCCACAATGTACCTTTGTGTACACAACATCCGGGGCGGTTAGAAAAAGGAAAACATTCCCCAAAATACGAATTCACCCAGTGAAAAAAGGATAATTTTGAAATAATTTTTCGATATTCTTATAAATTTAAAATTACCCTCAGATAATTGTGCTTTATGTAGAAATAAAAGGATGCGGCTCAGAATCCATAGCTTTTAACACTAAAACCAAGACCATTGTTTACTCTGCCTAACTCAACCACAGTGGTTGCAATCTCCTCAAGGAGCGGAAGGGCCCATGGAATGGCTTGTTCGAGTGCATCAACATTCACAAAATAAAATGCTGTTCTGCGAAAAGTCGAAACAAATGAAAGTATCATTGACAAATTAGTGAAAACTTCCCTTGATGATTCACTTAATATTAAAAGTTTTTCAAATCCCAAGACAGGGTTGATTATTCTTTTTTCGCTGTCTAGGTGTGGGAGTGCAACTTCCAAGTACTCTTTTACTCTTATATGCGGTTCCTTAAGGGCCAAGTGTCCGATAACATCACCTACGTCCAATGTTCCTCCAATTTTTACTACCTTAATGTCATTCAGTACCTCACTATTTAAGCCTTTTAAGTCCATTTTGTTCTTGTAGATAGCCAGAGTGTCAAGAGTATCATCTATTACCACCTGATACTCATTTTCTTTGGCCCAGAGGATTAACTCGTGCAAAATAACAGCAGAATTAATAATTGGCGAGTACTCAATTAACACAGTTTCTCCTTCTCTTACTCCTTCAAAGAGCTGAGGGGCGTTCTTTATAAACCCCTTAAGAATATTGCCATTCATAAATATCACCTGTTTTCGGTATGATGTTCGTTTTATAAAAGGGTTTCTTTTAGAATGTTTTATGCTCATACGCCAATAATCCTCGAGGAATAACACCAGCAAGTGGCTAACAGCAATTTCTTCTTAATCATTTTTCAAAAACTCATCTATGGTCTTTGTAAACTTTATCCTCTTCAAAAGGGCCGAAGATGAAAGCCACTTACCACTACCAAGCTTTGTTTCTCTGTCTAAAAGTTCCATGACCTCATCCAAGTTGTCTGTCTTTAAAACTGGTGGAGAATTAAACATTGTCCTAACACTTTCTCTAACAAACCACACCCCTACGGGGATTTTAAAGCCCGGATAGATCTCTCTAAGGAGTATCGCCGTTGCCTGCCTCTTTATACTCTTTAAATACTCAAGTGTTGCGAGCATGCTTGCATAATAGCATCCACCTATGCCCGGGTAGGTTGTCCTTCCATGATAACCTTCATGGTCACCCTCGATAACTACGTTGTCTGCGCTTGGGTTCCATGTGGATCCAGGCCACCATGCTTCCATCCATTCGTAACTCCATTTGGCTGGATATAGTATTGCGATAAACAAATTATCATGAAGGCGATATCTGAAGACTAAAATCTCATTCAAAGGCTCGTAGTCTTTTATCTCTTTGATCAGGTTTCTGCAAAGCATACTATCTACAGCGGTGATGCTCCACCTGGTGGGGACAAGTCTTCTCCTACCTTTAACCCCAAATGCACCAGTGCTAAATACCTTCTGTATGTGTGAAACCGGCACACCAGACTCATATAAATGCATAACCGCTTCAAATGCTGGTAAATCGATGTCATCATGCGCCTTCTCCACGGGTCTTGGAATGGATGGGTTTCCAAGAATCTTCATGTTGGTGAGTGGAGAGCGCGGGCCCTGCGGCGGCTCATGCTCATTGAACGTCATAAATGGCCTTGGAGGCTTTTTTAGAATGATCTCCACATCCACAGGTTTGGAACTCATTGCCAAAAGCCTTAACTCATCAATGAGTTTATCTTCAGGTTTTTTGACGTTCGCTATTTTGATGCCAGTTATAAGGCTCCATCGATACTCAAGGATATCCTCTATTTTCTGAGTAATCCACAGTTCTGGGAAATCAAAAATCTTTGTGTCTCCAATTAAAGGTGGCGTGGCCGGGCCTATCCTCACGTAGGGGTAGCCTGCCCTACCTATAAAAATCGACGGTGGAGTGGAGCCCTCTATGGTTTTTGATGAAACACTTCGCCTAACCCTCAAAGTGGCCCTAGCTCTGGCTATCACGGGGCAATACGCAAGGCCACACCATCCCCTGCCCCTGCACAATATACATAAACTTGGATCCAACTTCATCGAGTCAATTACCCATGTATTCATAGGCTTGAAGGGATAAGTGAACTACTCCTCCCTCACGGAAGGAGCTTCTCCGACCGTGCCTTCACAGCATCGAGTAACTCCAGCACGGAACCCCTTTACGGAGACCTCTGTCCCAGAGGCGTCCCCGACAAAGA
>QMUF01000132.1 GCA_003663525.1 Thermococci archaeon
AAGGGGTTTAGATGAAGGGTTGGGACGGCCCGGACTGCCTGTGGAGGGAAGACCTCTACCCCGTATCGTGCCTTATCGGGCAATCATAACGGGGCAAGTCTTCCTGATGAAGCAGGAAGCCCTGCCCGAAAGGATGGGGTAGTTCACTTTTCCACATTCCTAGGAGCTTTCTAGATCCCCAAGTTGCCTGGATTTCAAATGTTGCGATCATATCTTCGTAGATATCTATCAAATTAAATGAATTTCCAAAGGGATTTCTGTGGAGTTCCCAACTTATTGAACCAGCATTTACTATTGGCGTTTGTTCTATCTTCATTCCTAGACTATTTCCACCATGGCCCGTTAGAACTAAATTTGTCTTTTCATCGGTCAATATCTTCAAAACGTTTCCTCCATCCTCTAAAAACCCTATTTCCCGGCTTTTGGGTATTGGGGTTATATTGTGATGCATAATTATAACTCTGAAGGTATCCTCGTATTCTTTCAAGTGTTCTCTAAGGATTTTTTGACCTATTCTTCCTACCACCCCTATTGGAGTTTCATATTGGGCCGATATAATTGGTATGAACGTGAAGTCCCCATTTTCTATAATTTCAGGTTCTCCAAAATACTCTCTAAACAGCTCGTAGCCTAAGTAAGTTATGTCATTATGCCCTGGAACAATAATCTTCTCGCCCTTTATCTTTTCCCAAAGGGCATAGGCCTTTGCGTAATATCTCTCAATACCAACCTCCACCATATCCCCACAGTGAACTACCAGATCTGGTTTATATCTCTCGTTGATAGCTTTTATGGCGTTTTTGAGCACCTTTTCCCTAAAGTATATCCTATCCGAGACATTACTTTCACTAATTTGGATAATTCTAAACAGTCTCTTCTTTCTGGGAATAAAAATCCTTTGTTTCTTAACTGTGAAGTCCCTTTTATGAGTATCCCCTGTCACTCGTTTGATTGTTACTGATATTTTTCCATTGTCTTTAATTTTGATTATGTTATAACTGTTTACATCTCCTTTTCTTGTTTTTCGACATGATGTGCATCCGGAGTTTGCTACTACAAGACCTTCCACACTGTAGATGTTAGGGACATGCTTGTGGCCACATAAATAAAGATTAACCTCATGTTTGAGGAGCAACTCCAATACATCGCCTGCATTAAAAAGAACGTTTCTTTCTCTTCCAGTGTCGGGTAAAGGGACTAGATGGTGATGTGAAGCGACGATCTTAAATTTCTTGTGGGAATATTCTTCGAGTTTCTCTTTGAGCCAGTGAAATTTGTATCCACCTATTCTTCCGTCATTCAAATCAGGGATTGTTGAATCTGTCCAGATTATTACTAGGTCTTTCCGCTCATATACACCATTTAATGGTCCAATATACTTTTGAAAGAGCTCATATCCAACATTTCTGGCATCGTGGTTACCAGGAAGCACAATAAGAGGTTTCTGTATCTTCTTCAGTTCATAACTCGCTCTTTCATATTCTTCTCTTAACCCCTCATTTGTAACGTCTCCTGTGTGGATAACTAAGTTGTAGTCTAGAGTGTTTATCTCATTGGCTATTAGGTCGTAGGCATATCCTTTGTAAGCTTCTCCACTTGTTATATGAGTGTCACTTATATGGGCTATCTTTATCATGATGATCACTCTACCGAAATGGCTGTTTCAAGTTTTCTTCTGCTAGCTTCAAGGAGGTCACTTAGAGTGAAGATTCCTACAACTTTTCCTTCCTCTTCGATGAGCATGTGCTTTATCCTTTTTGCTGCCATTATTTCTAACACCTTTTTTAAGGGAGTATTCACATTCACAGTAATTAATTCCTTTGACATGATCTCTGCTACGGGAGTATTGTAAGCTAAGCCGGGAACAATCACCCTCCTTATAATGTCACTTTTTGTGAAGAAGCCCACAACATTGCCATTATCAACAACTACAAGAGAGCCGATATCAAATTCCACCATAACTCTACAGGCCTCTTGAATTGTGTCATCTGGTTTCACACCAATGAGTTTCTTTGTCATGTAAACTTTAATTGGGGCATTTTCATCCATTGGGACCACCATAAAATGACTTCTAAATATTAATACTTTGTTAAAAGATAAAAGAGTTTTTGTTATTCGATTTTCAGTTTAATTCCTCTTTCTTTAAGCCTTTTAGATATTTCTTCCATTAAATGGCCCATTATGGTATTTATGGATGTCTCAAGCTCAATGTTTTCTATTACTGGAATTTCATATTCTCTTGCTTTTTTGATTAAATACTCTTGAATGTGAATGATCTCTTCAATATTTTTTATGTAATACTCTGCTGGTCGGAGGCTATAACGTGCTCGTTCGTAAAATCTCGCTTCAAGGGCATCTGGGCTCTTTACACTGATTAAATACATAAAACTCCTATCATTGAGTGATACATAACCGGGGACGAGGTGGATGCCCTCTATTATTGTATTAAATCCCTCTTTATATGAACGTTCTATGACTGCATTAATCCCAACGCTAGTATACCTCACTTGGGTTTCGAAACCATATATAAGAGAATCCACATTTCTTGGTAAGTTTTTAAGTTCTTTCCAAGCTAAAAATGAGGAAGTATGAATTGATGGTAAAAGCTCTTTGTTTATCATTTTTCTCATGACCTCTCTAATGGTGTCTGTGCCAATAACTGTTCTTATTCCAAGTCTAAAGGCTAGTTCTGTAGCCAAGGTAGATTTTCCAACTCCTGTTGTTCCACCTATGAGTATTATCATTGGATATTTTAGCTTTCTAAGTTCATGCCAAAAGAGATATTTTCTGGCAGCGTCTTTTAAACCGTGTTCTATGAGTTTTTCATACGTTATCTCTCTAATTTCATCCTTTGTTATCAATTTTATCTTTTTTCTTTGAAGATCTTTTACTATTTCAGTTGCTATAGAATAAGCTACACCTACATCAACCCCTGTGGTAGTGATGGATCTAGTAAGGATTCCTCTAGAGAAGGGTATTCTTGTATTTTTTTCGGGGTCAATTACAATTATCATTTTCTCTCCCTCTTGAGTTCCCACCCAATTTCTAACACAGCTTCTCTCAAATTCTTGTTATCTATATTGACTGGTTCGTTGTCGATGTACATAACTTCTTTTCCGTACTTTAGAGCTTCTCTTGTGACAATATCTACGGCGGCAGCTTTCAACTCAACAAGAACTGTATTATAATGCTTAAATCGGCTTAAATCCTCAATTAGCTTGGGGCGATTGGCAAGGTTGGCACTTTTGCCGATGATCTCCACATCATAATGATTTTCTAAGTGTGCAGCTGCTTTTTCTAACCCTTCTGGAGGGGCAGTCATTACAAGAATGGCCTTTTTACCTCTTATCTCACCCAAGGGCTTTGGTTTAAATGCGGTTAAATGGATCTCTGCATCTGGATTTATCTTCTCTATAATCTTTTGAATTTTCTCGATCTTTTCTTTGCTTACCATATCCGCGAGAGTTACAACAATTAAATCCGCAAGGCCAATTCTGAATGGCCCAAAATAGCTTTTTATAAACTCGATCCTTTGTGTGGCTCCCACCACAGTGATGTATTTATCTGCTTTAACAGCTGGAAACGTGGCTCCACTTCCCTCTAATATCACAATATCCCCTTCAAGCTTTTCTGCAAGTTTTATTCCTTTATTAACTATGTCAAAGAAGCTAAATCCAGCCATTCCACCTCCGCATCTTCTGCAACCTATAGTGAGAACTCTTGAAGTTAGAGCATCTTCAAAATGGTCTGAGGCGGCGTGTTTGCCTGATTCTGCTACCTTAACTAGGAAATCGGGGGTGATCTCCAGTTTGTTTCCTTCAATTATTTCTGGTTCTTCTGGACCCCCTCGTCCCATTGTTACTATTATTGGTTTTGAGATCTCTTTTAGTGTTCTCGCAATGAATCCACTTATTGCTGTTTTCCCAACTCTCTTTCCGGTTCCGAGTATTGTAAGGCTTGGTTTGTTAATTTGAATCATCTCTTTTGGAGAAAACTCAAAATCAGCTCCTTTGTATTTTATACCATGTTTTAATAGTACTGCAGCTATTCTAAAGCGGTCTTCATAATTCAGTACCGGCTCATCACTCAGATCGATAACTTCCTCAATTTTATTTTCATTAATGGCTTTTTTAATATTCGAAATATAGCTCTCGCCATAATACAATTTAACACCTATCTTTTCTTCTAGGGATTTCATATCCCCTATCTTTTCTGTGCCGCCTAGGAAAACTGCACATGAGACATCTCCAATCTTTTTTATGGCCCATGCAGTTACATCGGGATAGTGCTCTCCATCTATAAGCACCATTCTCATTCTCTCACCTTTAGAAGTTTAGGAATTCAAGTATAAAATCCTTCTGGGAGTAAATGATTTGACTTAACTTTAATATGTTTGTTTACTCAAAATGTTTAAATATTCAAAGTTAACTATTCTTGTGGTGGTGGTATGAGGAGGATTATG
>QMUF01000133.1 GCA_003663525.1 Thermococci archaeon
CTTCAAAATAAGCGATGAAAATGCCAAGGCTAATGCCACATTTACCTCTTTGGAAAAAACTAAGTTTTCCTTTATTAAAAGAAGATTTAGATAGCCTGTTTTCAGGTAGATTATCCCGATTGCCAAGATAAATATGTAAGAAGCCAATAGCGAAAAAAGAGCATATCTAAAAGCTGCTTTCCTAGCTCCTTTTTCCCTAGAGATTGCCACCAAAGCAAAGCTAGAAACAGAGGCTATCTCCATGTAAATGTAATAATTAAAAAGATCTCGGCTTATAAAAGCACCTAGAAGTCCACTGTGAAGGAGAAGAAGAATCACATACACTTTGTTCTCGCTTTTTTTCGGATAATAATCACCATAAACATAAACCGCTACAAAAGTGAAGAGGAGTAGCTCAGCGGCTAAAAATGGAAGACTATACGAGTCTACCATAACCTCAATTCCTGAAATTCTTTTCCATCCTCCCACAACTTCGTCAAGAGGCAACTTTTGAACTATAGAAGAAATAAAAAGCCAGGGAGAAAAAGCCCCAATTAAGAACAAATACTTAGAAAGCTTTTGTTTTCCTAATGCTGGTAAGAGAGAAATAATAAACGCAAAGAGCAAAGGAATGGCTACGAGCAATGGAATCATTCTTCCTCCCTCCTAATCTTTAAAACCAATGCCAGAGCAAGGGAAGTTATAGCAACATCGACTACAAGGGTCGTGAGCATTAGCGTTGCTGGCAATGGATCCACAACAGTGCTCCTTGGAAGTATCGGAACATCTCCCCCTTCTATATATGCGGTGCCAATAAAGAATAATACAAGGCCAATAGATACCACGTTTACAGAAAGAACCAGTTTAATCAGATTTTCTTTTGTCATGAGGCCATACATGCCAATGAGCATAATTATAATTCCAGTGAGTTCTGCACTAATCACGTTCCACCCACCTCAACAAGATGTAAAACATAAATGTAAAAGCAGCACCTACCTTCAAAGCTACGCCTATATTAAACAAAGGAACAATACCTCCGCTTAAAAGTGATCCAAATAGACCTCCTCTCAGAAAATTGAAGAAAAAGCCCCCAAAAACCACACTAATAATTCCTAAAGAGACTAAAAATACTCCAGAAACCCCCTCAATAAGTTGAACTTCCCAAAATTTGAAAGTTTTTCTTACCTTTTTATATCCATGTGAAGTTATCAAAAGAACAATACTAACTGCAAGGATGACTCCAGCTTGAAAGCCCCCACCCGGGCTTAAATGACCATATGTCATCAAGTAAGCAGAATAAGTCACCAGAAATGGACTCACAAGTTTTGTTGTTGTTCTTACGATTAGACTCATTTTCACTTCTTCTTCCCTCCCAAAAGCAAATAAAAGCCAGCAATTGCAGTGAACAACAAAGTAGCCTCTCCCAAACTATCATAAACTCTCCAATCGGCTAAAATTGCAGTAACCAAGTTTGGGACTCCTACCTCTTCCCAGTGGGTGGTGTAGTACTCGTAACTTCCCCCTTCAACCCGAGAATAATCTAAGGAAGTAAAAATGGCTATCAAACCGAAAATTATTAAAAATGCTATTATCCTCCTCATTTCTCTACCTCCCTAATGGTGAAAAGAAAAGCACCAATAACAACCGCTCCAACTACAATAGCAGACAACGCAACATCTGGAGCTTTTAACAATACAAGTACCAATACAAAGGTCAGGCTTAGGAAAGCATATTTAACCACAGCATTAACTAAGTTCTTTTCCTCAATCACAGCTATTGAGAGAACTATCATAATTATAAACAGAATTTCAAGGATTATCCCAGGCATACATATCCACCACTACTTTTGGCTTTGTACCATGTTTATAAGCTCCCCTTGCGATCGCATGGGAGATCATGGGGTTTATCAAAGCTATTAAAAATGCCAATACAAGGAATTTAAGCCTGATTAAAGGAGAAGCCTCAGAAATTATCGCCAGAGCTATAAGAATACTCATTGCGCCTCCAGTATCGCACTTAGTAGCAGCATGAAGTCTGGTATAAACATCAGGAAAACGGAGAATCCCCAGTGTGCCAAACACCATTATTAATTCCCCAAGTAAAAGGAAAAAATACTCTATCACTTTGCACCCTCCATGTATTTTGCTAGAATAAGACTCCCCACAGCGTTCACCATCAAGAGTACTATCGCAAGATCAAGGAAAAAGTATTCTTCCATTATAAATCCAAAGATGGCTAAAATTACAACAAGTTTTGTAGTCACTGTGTTTATGCCTACTATTCTATCGGCTAGAGTAGGCCCAAAAAGAACTCTATAAGATAGTATTAGAGAGGTAACTATCAAGACTAAAGCTCCCCAACCAAAGGGATTTACCAAAAGATCTTCTTCAACCATCCTTCTATGTCCCCCTTGATTTTTTCACCCGCTTTCTCTCTATTGAGTGTTTCCACACTTATCCAGTGCACATAGAGATAGGTTTCTCCTAATTTTTTGCTGACATCCAAAGTCAATGTTCCCGGAGTCAGAGTTATGGAGTTGGCAAGAATAGTTATCCCTGTATTTGAGTGCAACTCAGTTTTTATCTTTACTATACCTGGGTTTATATCCATAAACACTGCGTGCTTTGCTACTTTAAAGTTGCTCTCAATTAACCTAAATGCCATAATGAATAGATATTGTGGAATGACAAAAAAACTAATATAGAGGATTTTTTCCAGTATATGGCCACTTCTCCTTATATCCTCGGTAAGCATTTCATACATGAACAATGATATTACCAAAGTTGCTAGCCCGCCAATAAGAAGGTTCTCCACTTTCACATTTGCACTTATAATTGTCCAAAAAGAAAAGAGCACAATCCAAGTTAAAACTACCTGCTCCCATTTTGGGAGCTTTTGTGCTTCATAAGTCTCAAATAGTACCCTTTGCTTTACATCATCAAGACGCTCTCTTAAATAAAAAGGGACCCTACTCATATATCATATTTAGTTTTCAATAATTATAACCATTTTGTTGCCTTCTTGCCCAACTTTTTTATACTCTGAAATCATAATTTTTACCAGAGATTTTAAGTTATATCAACAATGTGGTGATAACGATGCCCAGCAATTGGGAGAAGATAGTCTCGATTACAAAAGAAGGAGTAAAAAGTATCGGAATGATTAAACAGAAAATTCAAAGAGGCAAAAAAATAGCCCTGCTCATAGATGGTCCAAACATACTGAGAAAAGAATTCAAGGTACATCTTGAAGATATTGTGGCTGCTCTGGAAGAACTTGGAAATATCAGAGTTGCTAAAGTTGTTTTAAATCAATACGCTCCTCAAGGGCTTATTGAAGCGATAGCAAATCAAGGGTTTGAACCAATAATTGTTGCTGGAGAGACAGGAGTGAAACTCGCAGTAGAGGCTATGAGAGAGATATATAACCAAAATATAGATATAATTGCCTTAGCCACACGAAATGCTGAGTTTTTGCCCATAATATTGAAAGCAAAAGAGAAAGGGAAAGAAACTGCCATTATCGGTATTGAACCTGGATTTAGTGCCGCTTTAAAGCATGCTGCTGATTATGTAATAGCCCTCGAAAGAGGTGAAGATAATGAGAACATCATTATTCAAGATACTAAAAAGAGAAGAAAGAAAATCTAAAGAAAAAGAAGAGAAAGAAATCCCTAAGGGCCCCCCAAAGACCATAGGACTTATAATCGACGGTCCAAACATACTGAGAAAAGAATTTGGAATAAAACTTGAAAATATAAAAGAAGCTCTAGAGAAAATCGGAAAAATCAGAGTTGCTAAAGTTGTTCTAAATCAATACGCTCCTCAAGGGCTTATTGAAGCGATAGTAAATCAAGGGTTTGAACCAATAATTGTTGCTGGAGATACTGACGTAAGAATCGCTATTGAGGCGATGGAGCTCATATACAACAGCGACATAGAGGTAATAGGGCTTGCTACAAGAGACGCCGATTTTCTCCCAATAATAAATGAAGGAAAAAGAAAAGGAAAGGAGACAGTCATTATTGGTATGGAACCTGGTTTCAGTGTTGCCCTTCAAAATGCTGCTGATTACGTTATAAGAATGGAGGGGAAAAGCGAAGAGAAGGAAGGTCATGAAGAATAGCAATCTTATTTTTCAAATTCTAGTTTTAGTGAGGTGTGTTCTCTTTTAAGTGTTTCAACTATTTGGGAGACCCCTTCACTAAGTTCTTTCAGTTTTTCTGAAAGATTACTAAGTTCACCAATGCGGGTGAGAAGTCCCTTTCCGAGAGGAGGGGATGAAAGCCCGCAAATTATATATATACCTTCGGAGATACACTTCTTTGTCGGGGACGCCTCTGGGACAGAGGTCTCCGTAAAGGGGTTCCGTGCTGGAGTTACCCGATGCTGTGAAGGCACGGTCGGAGAAG